>NZ_JAYSFE010000018.1:0-50525 GCF_041913585.1 Allostella sp. | reverse complement strand
GCCGACGAGGTTGCCGCCGGCGACGTCGAGCAGGACGAAGATGAACTCCTTGGTCCGGAGATCGAGCGCGGCGCCCTCGTGGCGGTCGCGCATGACGAAGGCGCGCATGGTGGTGTAGCCGGCGAAGGCGTCGGGCGCGTGCTCCAGCATCACCCGGAAGGTGTCGGGCACCCGCCCGAACGTCTTGGTCAGATTGTCGATGCCGCGCTGGATCGCTTCGTCGGTCATGGAGGACTCCGCTTGCACCTTCCTGGAAGGGACCCGGACTATCGCATAGTGTGGCCGGCCTTCGAGACCTGCCCGGAAGGAACCTGCGATGCCCCACCCCAACGCGACCCTCCGCGTTCTCGTCACCGGCGCCGCCGGGCGCATCGGCCGCACGCTGCGCGACGGGCTGGCGGGGCGCTATGCGGTGCTGCGGCTGGCGGACATCGCCGCCCAGGACGAGGTGGACCGCGGCGAGGAGGTGGTGGTCTGCGACGTCGCCGACATGGCGTCGGTCGAGCGCGCCGTCGCCGGGATCGACGTCATCGTCCATCTCGCCGCCGTGCCGGACGAGGACGCATGGGACCGCCTGCTGCCCGCCAACATCTCCGGCACCTACAACGTCTTCGAGGCGGCGCGGCGCGCCGGCGTCCGCCGGGTGATCTTCGCCAGTTCGAACCACGCCGTCGGCTTCCATCGCCGCGCCCGCCCGCTCGACGAGCACGACGTGCCGCGGCCCGACAGCCGCTACGGCGTGACCAAGGTCTTCGGCGAGGCGGTCGGCCGGCTCTATGCCGACAAGCACGGGATGCAGGTGGCGAGCCTGCGCATCGGTTCCTTCCAGGAACGCCCGCGCGACCGCCGCCAGCTGATGACCTGGATCTCGCCGGGCGACATGGTGCGGCTGGTCGCGGCCGCGATCGAGGCCCCCGACTTCCACTACATCACCCTCTACGGGGTCTCCGCCAACACCCGGGCGACCTGGTGGACGCACGCCGCCGACCTCGTCGGCTACCGGCCGGAGGACGACGCCGAGGCCTGGGCCGACGACCTGATGACCAACGCCCCGCCCGAGCATCCCGTGGCGCTCCTCTTCCACGGCGGGCCGACCTGCGTCGTCGAGTTCGACGGCGATCCCGGCCGCATCGACTGACGGCCCGCATGAACTATCGCCACGCCTACCACGCCGGGAACCATATCGACGTCTTCAAGCACGCCGCGCTGGTCCTGCTGCTGGAGCACCTGCGCCGCAAGGCCAAGCCCTTCTTCGTCCTCGACACCCATGGCGGCACCGGCCTCTACGATCTGGCCGCGCCGGAGGCGGAACGGACCGGCGAGGCCGCCGACGGGATCGGGCGGGTGCTGGCGGCGGCGCCCGAGCCGGACCTGGCACCCTATCTCGACCGGGTGCGGCCGCTTGTCGACAGCGGCCGCTACCCTGGCTCGCCGGCGATCGCAGCCGGGCTGCTGCGCGACGGCGACCGGCTCGCCGTCTGCGAACTGCACCCGGAGGACGCCGGCGCCCTCGCCGCCAACTTCCGCCGCGACGGCCGCGTCGCCGTTCACCGCCGCGACGGCTACGAGGCGCTGCCGGCCCTGGTGCCGCCGCCCGAGCGGCGCGGGCTGGTGCTGGTCGACCCGCCCTACGAGGAGCGCGACGAGGCCGATCGCGTCGGCCGCGCCGTCGCCGCCGGCTGGCGCAAGTGGGCGACCGGCATCTATGCCGTCTGGTATCCGGTCAAGGCGGACGGCACCGGCCGCGCGATCCTGCACCATCTCCAGGCGGCCGGGATCGACGACTGCCTCCAGGCCGAGTTCCTGCGCCATCCGCCGGACGGGCTGCGGCTGGCCGGCGGCGGCCTCCTCGTCGTCAACCCGCCCTGGCAGTTCGACCAGGAGATCGGCCGCGTCGGCGCCGCCCTCGCCCGCATCTTCGGCCCGCCCGCCTCCTGCGCCGTCCGCCGGCCGCCGCCTCCGGCCTGACGGCCCTTTCGGGCCAGCGTCCCGCGCGACGCATGGCAGCCATGCCGTCCGGCTCCGCTTGCTGCACCGCAGCAGCGGCCCCAGGTCACCGCGGAACCTTCCCTTTCCGCAGGGTCCGATCCATGCCGCATCTCCTCGATCCGATCACGGTCGGCGACCTCCGCCTCGCCAACCGCGTCGTCATGGCGCCGCTCACCCGCACCCGGGCGAGCGAACCCGGCCGGGTGCCGAACGACCTGATGCGCGACTACTACGTCCAGCGCGCGTCCGCCGGGATGATCCTGAGCGAGGCGACCTCGGTGACGCCGATGGGCGTAGGCTATCCGCGCACCCCCGGCATCTGGTCCGACGCCCAGGTCGCGGGCTGGCGCCGGATCACCGACGCCGTCCATGCCGCCGGCGGCACCATGCTGCTGCAGCTCTGGCATGTCGGGCGCATCTCCGACCCGAGCCACCTCGACGGCGCCCTGCCGGTGGCGCCGAGCGCCATCGCAGCCAAGGGACATGTCAGCCTGCTGCGGCCGCAGCGGCCCTACGTCACGCCGCGGGCGCTGGAGACGGACGAGATCCCGGGGGTCGTGGCCGCCTTCCGCCACGGCGCGGAGAACGCGCTCCGGGCGGGCTTCGACGGCGTCGAGATCCACGGCGCCAACGGCTACCTCCTCGACCAGTTCCTGCAGGACGGCACCAACCGGCGCACCGACGCCTATGGCGGCGCGGTCGAGAACCGCGCGCGCCTGATGCTGGAGGTGACGGACGCCGTCGTCTCCGTCTGGGGCGCCGGGCGGGTCGGCATGCATCTCGCGCCGCGCGCCGACTCCCACGACATGGGCGACAGCGACCTCGGCGCCACCTTCGGCTACGTCGCCCGCGAACTCGGCCGGCGGCAGATCGCCTTCCTCTGCGCCCGCGAGAAGCTGGCGGCGCCGCGCCTGGGGCCGGCCCTCAAGGCCGCGTTCGGCGGCGTCTACATCGCCAACGAGGGCTTCACCGGCGACAGCGCCGAGGCCGTGCTGGCGGCCGGCGAGGCCGACGCCGTCGCCTTCGGCAAGCTCTTCATCGCCAACCCCGACCTGCCGCGGCGACTGGCACTCGGCGCGCCCCTCAACGAGTGGGACACCGGCACCTTCTACGCTCCGGGTCCGGCCGGCTACACCGACTATCCGGCCCTCGCCGAGGCGGCCGAATAGCCGCGCGGACCGGGCGGCCTCAGCGCCGCCCGGTCGCCAGCCGCATCCGCGGCAACCGCCGCCCCGGCTCGCCCGGCCAGGGCGAGCGGCTCCAGCCGACCACCCGCGCGCCGCAACGGCGATAGAAGCCCGCGGCAAAGGGGTCCGCCTCGAGGGTCAGCGTCCGCTGCCCGGCGGCCCGCGCGTGGCGGCGCAGGCGGGCGAGCAGCGCCCCGCCGACGCCGCGCCCCATCGCCTCGGGCGCGACGAAGAGATCCGCGAGCCGCGCCCGACGGCGCATGGCATAGCCGTAAAGGTGCCGGCCGCGGGCTGCGACCACGCAGTCGCCGTGCGCCAGCACGGCGGGCCGCACCACCAGCCCGGGCGCGAAATGCGCCAGGAAGGCCGGCGAATAGCCCCAATGTGCCTTCGATCGCAGCACCAGGTCCGAGAGCCGGCGCCACTCCGCCGGTCGCGGCCGGCGGATGCGCCAGGACCCTTGCACCGGAGGTGCGCGTCGTGCGCAAATCGGCCCGGGAGTTTTCGCATCGGGGGTCCGCGTCATGCGTCTCGTCGCATCCATCGCCGCCGCGGCGGCGGTCTTGTCCGTAGGGGTCGCCACGCCGTCGGTGGCCCAGAATACCATCAAGATCGGCGCCATCGGGCCGCTGTCGGGGCCGGCGGCGGCCTCCGGCGTGGCGATGCGCAAGTCCTGGGAGTTCGCCGCCAAGGAGGTCAACGACGCCGGTGGCATCACCGTCGACGGCAAGGCCAAGAAGGTCGAGCTGATCTTCGAGGATTCGCAGTCCCGGCCGGAGGTCGGGGTCAGCGCCGCGCAGAAGCTGCTGACCCGCGACAATGTCGACATCCTGGTCGGCGAGCTGTTCCACAGCCACGTCACGCTGGCGATCATGGAGCTGGCGCCGGCCTTCCCCAAGATCTTCTTCACCGGCCAGCCGGTCAGCCAGGAGATCGCCAAGAAGATCGCTTCCGACCCGAAGAAGTACGGGAACTACTGGAAATTCTCCTTCAACAGCGACGCCTACGCCGACACCACCTTCCAGACGACCGAATGGCTCATCAAGGAAGGCAAGGTGAAGGCGCCGAACAAGACGTTCGGCTTCATCGCCGAGGAGACCGACTACTCGAAGTCCAACATCGAGTTCATGCGCAAGCTGTTCGAGCCGGCGGGCTGGAAGATGACCGGCCAGGAGCTGGTGCCGATCGGCAATGCCGACTTCTTCCCGCAGCTCTCCAAGCTGCGCGCCAGCCCGCCCGACGTCCTCATCAGCATCTTCACCTCGCCGAACGCCGGCGCGGCGCTGGTCAAGCAGATGAAGGAACAGGGGGTGAAGCCCTTCCACTTCGCCATCTTCTACCCGACGCTGCGCGAGTTCGTGGCCGGCGCGGGGGCCGCGGCCGAGAACATCGTCTACTCGCCGCTGCTCTTCGACCCCGAGAACAACAAGGACCACAAGACGCTGTCGGACAAGATGCAGCCCTTCCTCGGCGTCGCCCCGTCGGGCGACCACGCCTTCGGCTACTGCAACGGCGCCGTTCTCTTCGACGTCATCAAGCGCGCCGGGTCGACCGAGGTGAAGAAGATGAACGAGGCCTTCGCCAAGACCGACTACAAGTGCACGCTCGGGCGCTGGGTCTTCAATCTCGACAACCACTCGCCCAAGGTCGGAGCGGACTATTTCGCGGTGCCGGCGGCGCAGATCCAGGGCGGCACGCAGCGCGCCATCTGGCCGTCCTCGGTCGCCACCACCCAGTACAAGCCGCAGTAGCACCCACCATGCACCGCCACCCCCCGGGGACCCGAACCGCCCCGGGGGTGGCCTCCATCTTGCTCCAATCCGACAGGATCATGACGACAGGCGAGGACATCCTGGCGGTCGAGGGGCTCGGCATCCGCTTCGGCGGACTGGTCGCGGTCAACGACGTCAGCTTCCGCGTGCGCCGCGGCGAGGTGTTCGGGCTGCTCGGCCCCAACGGGGCCGGCAAGACGACGCTCTTCAACCTGATCGCGGGCGCGCTGCGGCCGACCAGCGGCCGCATCCGCTTCGAGGGTCGCGACGTCACCGGGCTCCGGCCCGACCAGCGCTCGCGCCTCGGGATCGCCCGCACCTTCCAGATCACCCAGCCCTTCGCCGAACTGACGGTCGAGGAGAACGTGATGGCCGCCGGCATCGTCCGCCATCGCACCCTGGCCGAGATGCGCGAGGCCGCAGGACCGTTCGTCGACATGGTCGGGCTCGCCCACAAGCGCCACGCGCTCGCCAAGGAACTGTCGACCGGCCAGCGCAAGCGCCTGGAACTGGCGCGCGCGATGGCGACGCGGCCGCGCCTGCTGCTGCTCGACGAGGTCACGGGCGGCGTCGACCAGGCGAGCATCCCGGGTCTGATCGACCTCGTGGCGAAGCTGCGCGAGACCGGCGTCACGCTGGTCCTGGTCGAGCACAACATGCGCGTCATCATGCGCCTCTCGGACCGCATGATGTTCCTCAACCGCGGCGAGAAGCTGGCCGAGGGCGCGCCCGAGGCGATCGCCAGCCATCCCGACGTCGTCAACCTCTATCTCGGTTCCGCCCATGCCGGAGGCCCCACCCGTGCCGGAGGCACCGTCCATGCCCGAGGCCCCGGCCATGCTTGAGGTGCGCGGGCTCGACGTGAAGTACGGCGACGTCCAGGTGCTGTGGGACGTGTCGCTGACGGTCGGCGCTGGCGAGGTCGTCGCCGTGATGGGCCCGAACGGTTCGGGAAAGAGCACGATCCTGAAGGCGATCATCGGGCTGGTGCGCTCGGCCGGCGGCACGATCACGCTCGACGGGCGGCCGATCGGCGGCCTGCCGGCCCATGCCATGGCCGGCTTCGGCGTGTCGCTGGTGCTGGAGCGCCGCCGCCTCTTCCCGCAGATGACGGTGCTGGAGAACGTCCGCATGGGCGCCTTCCATCCGGCCGTGCGCAGCCGCGAGAAGGAGCGGCTGGAGTGGGTCGAGCAGCTGTTCCCGATCCTGCGCGAGCGCCGCGGGCAGCTCGCCGGCCGGATGAGCGGCGGCGAGCAGCAGATGGTGGCGATCGCCCGCGGCCTGATGTCGGGCCCGCGCCTCCTCATGATGGACGAGCCGTTCCTCGGGCTCGCGCCGCGCATCGTCGACCAGATCATCGAGATCATCCGGCGCATCAACGGCGAAGGGATCGCCGTGCTCTTCAACGAGCAGAACGTCCACCTCTCCTTCTCCAACGCGCACCGCGGCTACCTGCTGGAAAGCGGCCGCATCGTCCTCGAAGGCTCGGGCCTCGCCATGCTCGAGCACGAGATGGTCAAGCGCGTCTATCTCGGCACCTGAGGGCCCGCCATGACGCTCACCCTCTTCCTCGAGCAGCTGGTCAACGGGATCATCCTCGGGTCCATGTACGCGATCATGGGGGCCGGCCTCGCCCTCATCTACGGCACCATGCGCATCCTCAACTTCGCGCATGGCGAGTTCTACATGCTGGGCGGCTTCTTCGTGTTCTTCCTCTTCGCCCAGCAGGGGCTGCACCCGGTGGCCGCGGTGGCGATCGCGGTCGCCGGCGTCGCGCTGATCGCGGCCGTCGTCCAGCGCCTGACGGTCAGCGTGCTGCTGAAGCGCGAGGGCTGGGCCTTCAGCACCATCGCCGCGACGCTCGGCGTCTCGATCTTCCTGCAGAACCTGGCGCTGGCCTTGTGGGGCGAGCGCTTCCAGTCCGTGCCCTATTTCGTCGAGGGGCTGCTGCAGGTCGGCGACTTCCGCCTGCCCTGGCAGCGGGTGCTGATCTTCGCCGTCGCGGTCGCCGTCATGGCGGTGATGGCCTATGTCCTGCGCTACACCCGCTTCGGCTGGGCGGTGCGCGCCACCGCCCAGGACCCGGAGGCCGCCGCCGTCGTCGGCGTGCCGGCCGCCCGCATCCACACCATGACCTTCGCGCTGGGCGCGGCGCTGGCCGCCGTCGCCGCGGCGCTGCTGGCCCCGGTCTTCGCGGTCAATCCCTGGATGGGCCTGCCGCTCATCATCAAGGCCTTCGTCGTGGTCGTCCTCGGCGGGCTCGGCAGCTTCCCCGGCGCGATCGCCGGCGGCTTCCTGCTCGGCATCGTCGAGGCGGTCGGCATCACGCTGACCTCCTCGGAATGGCGCGACGTCATCGCCTTCGGGATGATGATCGCCTTCCTCTGGGTCCGGCCATGGGGCCTCTTCGGGGTCAAGGAGCGCTGACCGGCATGTTCGCCCCCCTCGCCCCGCAGGGCCGGATCGCCGTCGCCGTCCTGGTCCTGGCGCTGCTCGGCCTGCCGCTGGTCTGGCGCGACACCTACGTCCTGCACCTCGTCATCCTGTCGATGGTGTTCGGCGCCTTCGCCGTCGCCTGGAACCTGACCACCGGCTTCGCCGGCCTCAAGACCTTCGGCCACCACGCCTTCTTCGGCATCGGGGCCTATTTCTCGGCCCTCGTCGCCAAGGACTTCGCCATCTCGCCGTGGCTGACGGCGCCGGTGGCGGGGCTGGTCGCCGCCTGCGCCGGCCTCGTCGTCGCCCTGCCGGTGCTGCGCATCCGCTCGGTGCCGCACGTCGCCATGGTGACGCTCGGCTTCGCCGAGATCGTGCGCGTGCTGCTGACCGTGTTCCGCGAGACGACGCGGGGCGAGATGGGCCTCTGGGGCATTCCCGCCTTCGACGGCTTCACCATCCCCGGCCTCGGCGAGGTCGTCTTCAACGCCGCCGAGAAGGTGCCCTACTACTACCTCGCGGCGCTGCTCTTCCTCGGCACCGTCTATGGCACGGTGCGGCTGGTCAAGTCGCCGATCGGACTGGCGCTGGTCGCCATCCGCGACTCCCAGGACGCGGCCGAGAGCCTCGGCATCAACCTCACCCGCTACAAGCTGCTCGCCTTTTCGGCCAGCGCCTTCGCGGTCGGGTTGCTCGGCGCCTTCTACGCCCACTACATCCTGCTGCTGACGCCGAGTTCGGTGCTCGGCCTCGACCTGATGATCCTGATCATCGGCATGACGCTGATCGGCGGCGTCGGCACGCTCGCCGGACCGATCATCGGCGCCTTCGTGATGACCATCGGCGTCGAGGCGATGCGGGGGATCGGCGAGTACCGGATGCTGATCTACGGCGCGCTCATCGTCGTCGTGGTGATGTTCATGCCGCGCGGGCTGGTGGCGCTGCTCGACCGGCTCGGCCCGCGCTTCGGCTTCGGCCGCGGCGTCCGGCTCGCGACCTCCGACGACGCGCCGCGGCCGGGCTGACCGATCAGCATCCGACCAGGCGCCGCGCCTGGTCGGCGACCTCGCGCGGGGTGTCGCGCAGGAGGCGCAGCGGCCGGAAGCCCGCGACGCGGACGGCGGCCACCGCCAGCACGCCGAGTGCCGTCCCCTGCATCCCGGCATAGGCGACCGCCGCGCCGACGACGCCGATCCTGGGCAGCAGCAGCAGCAGCAGGACGACGTTGACGGCGAGCCCGGCCAGTTCGGCCGCGGTCGCCAGCGCCGGCCGGCCGGCCGCCTTCACCGCCTGCGCCAGCACGGCACGGGCGGCGAGCGCCACCGCGCCGGCGGCGTACCATTCGAGGATCGGCACCGCCGCCGCGAAGGCGGGACCGTAGAGCGCCGTCACCAGCGGCTGCCCGAGCGCCAGCAGCGCCAGGGCGACGAGGCCGGCCAGCGCCACTGCCAGCCGGAGGTAGCGCTCGACCACCGGGCCGCGGTCGGCCGCCTCGGCGACCCCGGCGATCCGCGGGTAGGCGACGTTGGCGAGCGTCGCCGCCGGGATCGCCGGGATGGCGGCGATCGCCATGGCGGCGACATAGAGGCCGAGGTCGGTCGGCGTCAGCAGGCGGGCGATCAGGAGCTGGTCGAGCCGCTCGTTGACGAGCTGCACGACCACCCCCGCCTGCAGCGGCAGGGCGAAGCGCAGGAGCTGGCCCAGCTCGTGCCGGTCGACCGGCGCCGGCAGCCAGCCGCGGCGGCGCGCCAGCGCCAGGGCCAGTGCCGCGGAGGCGCAGAAGCCGCCGAGATAGGCGAGCGTCACGGCCTCGACCTCGGCCAGCCCGAGGAGGGCCAGCCCGGCGACGCCCGCTACCGTCGCCAGGGTCGTCGCGCCGCGCACGGCGTTCCAGACGCCGTATTCGAGCCGCCCCTGGAAGACCGCGCCGAGATGGAGCGCGACCAAGCCGGCCGGCACCATCAGGAAATAGAGCGCGCCCGACCGGCGGACGCCGTCGGCATGGCCGGCGAGCAGCAGCGGCGCGGCCAGCGCCCCTGCCGCCGCCACCGCCGCGCCGATCCCCAGCGCCAGCAGGAGGGCCGGCGGCGCGAGCCGCCGCGGCGGCAGCGCGCGGGCGGCGCGGTAGACGACGGCGTCGTTGAGGGCGAGCCCGGCCAGCCCCAGCGCCAGCACCGGGTAGAGCAGGACGAGCGCCAGCTCGCCGCGCCCCTCGGGCCCGAGAAGACGGGCGAGCAGCACGGCATTGACCAGCCCGAGGAGCTGGATGGCGCCCGTGGTGGCGAAGGACAGCAGGACGTGGCGCAAGGCGGCGCGGCCTCCCGGACGCCCTACCAGACGCCGAAGAAGATGCCGTGCTCCTTGTGGCGCGCGGTGCGGCGCCGGACCTCGGCGTCGGCAAGGGTGGTGCGCAGCTTGCGCTCGCGGACCCATTCCCAGAGGCGGTCGCGCATCTCGGCGCGGACGCCGCGATGGGCGCCCGAGGTGCCGAGATCGACCCGCTCCTGCGGGTCCTCGGCGAGGTCGAAGAGCTGTGGCCGGAAGCCCAGCCAGTCGACGTATTTCCAGCGCTCGGTGCGCACCATCCAGGCCCGGCACTGGCCCGGCTCGCGGCCGAGGGTGATCCGGGCCTGGCGGAAGGAGTAGTCGAGCTCGCTGACGGCCGCCTCGCGCCAGGTCGCGGGCGACGGCCCGCGCAGGAGCGGCGTCAGCGACCGCCCTTCGACGAGGTGGGTGGCGGGGTCGAGGCCGAGGACGTCGAGGAAGGTCGGCAGGAGGTCGATCGCCTCGACCAGCCGCCGCTCGACCCGGCCGCGCGTCGCGTCCGCCCGGGGATCGGGGTCGACGACGAGCAGCGGCACCCGCACCGCCTCCTCGTGGAAGATCTCCTTCTCGCCGAGCCAGTGGTCGCCGAGGAAGTCGCCATGGTCGGCGGTGAAGACGATCAGCGTGTCCTCGAGCCGGCCGGCGGCCCGGAGCGCCGCCAGCAGCCGCCCGACATGGGCGTCGATCTGGGAGACGAGGCCCATGTAGGTCGGCCGCACGGTCCGCGCCACCTCCTCGCGGGCGAAGTTCCGGCTCTCCTCGTGGCCGCGGTAGGCGGCGATGACCGGATGCGGCTCGACGAACTCGGACGCGGCGCGGTTGAGCGGCAGGCAGTCCTCCGGCCCGTACATCGCGTGGTAGGGAGCGGGCGCCATGTAGGGCCAGTGCGGCTTGACGTAGCTGAGATGGAGGAACCAGGGCCGCTCGCCCTGCTCGGCGACGAAGCGGATCGCCTGGTCCGTCATGTAGGCGGTCTCGGAATGCTCCTCGGCGACGCGCGCCGCCAGGCGGGCATTGCGCATCTGCCAGCCGCTGACGATGCGGCCGTCCGGCGCCTCGGCCGAGATCACCCAGTCGTTCCAGGGATCGTCGCCGCCATAGCCATGGGCGGCGAGGAAGGCGGGATAGCCGCTCTCCCGGCCCGGCCGGCTGTGCCCGTCGTAGCGGTCGAGCGATTCGAAGCCGCCCTCGCGCAGAAGCGCGTCCAGGGCCGACCCGGCCTCGATGCCGTAGCGCTGCAGCCCGTCGGCGTCCGGCAGGACATGGGTCTTGCCGGCGAGCGCGACGCGCATGCCGGACGGGCGGAGATGGTCGCCGATGGTGCGCTCGCGCACCGACAGCGGCACCCGGTTCCAGGTGGCACCGTGGGAGAACATGTAGCGGCCGGTATAGAAGGACATGCGCGACGGGCCGCAGACGCCGGACTGCACGTAGGCGCGCTCGAAGCGCACGCCCCGGCGGGCGAGCGCATCGAGGTTGGGCGTCTCGAGGTGCGGATGCCCGGCCACGCCCAGATGGTCGGCCCGCAGCTGATCGCACATGACGAACAGGATGTTCCGCACGGCTGCCATGACGCTTCTCCCCCCTCGGCGCTCGGGTCTGCCGGCGCCAGGGGTCGAGCTTTCCTCCCGCGGGCCGCCCGGCGTCAAGCGCCGCCGGGCTTGACCTGGATCATGGGCACCGCGGTCCCCGTCAGGGCAGGATGCGGGCCGCCTTCCCATCCCCCGCGACGGACGCCATGCATCACCCGGGACCGGACTTCCAGGCCGCGCTCGCGGCCGGCGACCTGCTGGGCATCGCGCTGGCGATGCTGCTGGCCGGGCTGGTCGGCGGGATCGGCCACTGCGTCGGCATGTGCGGCCCCTTCGTCCTGGCGCAGGTCGCCGCCAACCTGCCGGGCGAGGGCCGCCGCTACGGCATGCTGCAGCGATTGGCGGGTGCCGCGCTCGTTCCCTACCATCTCGGCCGCGGCACGACCTACGTCCTCCTCGGCACCCTCGGCGGCGCACTCGCCGGGCGCGCGGCGCTCGCCGCCGAGACGCGCCTGCTGACCACGGGGCTGCTGCTGGTGGCGGCGGTGCTGATGCTGCTGTGGGCGGTCGAGCGGGTGGTCCGGCTGCTGCCGGCCGCGGCGTCGGGGCCGGCCGCCGGCTGGATCGTCGCCCGCGTCGCGCCCTTCCTCGGCGAGCCGCGCGGCATGCGCGGCTACGCGCTCGGCCTCGCGCTCGGGTTCCTGCCCTGCGGGCTGCTCTATGGCGCGCTGGCGGCGGCCGCGGGAACCGGCAGCGCCGGCGGCGGGGCGCTGGCGATGGCGGCCTTCCTCGCCGGCACGACGGTCCCCCTCGTCGGGCTCGGCTGGCTCGGCAGCTTCTTCGGACGGCGCTGGTCCGGGGCGATGCGCCGCATCGCCCCGCTCCTCTTCCTCGCCAACGCCCTCTTCCTGGCCTGGATCGCCTGGCGGCAGCTCGCCTTCTAGGGCCGCCGCCCGCCGCCGCGTTCAGCGCACGAGGTCGCGGTAGGCGTGCCAGCTCGCGTGGCCGAGGAGCGGCAGGACGATCGCCAGTCCGAGCGTCAGGGTCGCGATCCCGAAGACGGTGCAGGCGGCGATGATCGCGGCCCAGAGCGCCATCGTCGCCAGGTTCTCCCGGACCGCGACGAAGCTGGTGGCGATGGCGGTGAAGACGTTGACGTCGCGGTCGAGGAGCATCGGGATCGAGACCGCCGAGAGGACGAAGGTCAGGGCGGCGAGCACGCCGCCGACGGCGGTGCCGACGACGAGCAGCGGCAGGCCGCGCCGGGTCAGCAGCACCTCGGTCACGAGGCGATCGAGATCGGCCGGCGAATCCCCGACCAGCAGCGCGAAGAGGAGGAAGGCGATCCGCAGCCAGGCGAGGTGGAGCAGCAGCAGCAGCACGCCCATCAGCCCGATCTGCGAGGCATTCGCCCGGCATCCGGCGAGCGCCGCGGCGAGCGAGACCGGCAGACCGGCGGCGAGGCGCCGGCTCGTCTCGTACAGTCCCGCCGCCAGGATCGGCGCCACCAGCAGGAAGCCGCCCGAAAGCGGCAGGATCAACGCCGTCTGGCCACCGGCGACCAGCACCAGCAGCAGCACGGCGCTGGCCAGGATGACGGCGAGGCCATAGGCGAGCGAGACGCCGCCGGCCGACCGCAGGTCGCGCCAGCCGGCCGCGAGCCAGGTCCAGGGTCGATCGATCGGCACGCGCCGGACCAGGGGGCTGGGCTGGGCGAAGACCGGCACCGCGTCGGTCATGGTGTCTGTTCCTCCCTTGCCGGACACCGCGACTTTCCGTCGCGTCCGCCATGGCACGGTCGCCGGAAGGCCCGGCCCGCGTCCTTGACGTACATCAATGTCCGCTTGCGCATGTCGCCGAGAATGCCACGGTCTCGAGCCGGGGCGGAGGGAGTTCGACATGAGTGCGATCGCGACCATGGACGGCGTGGCGGAGCCGGAGGATCTGCCGGCGCGGGCGGCCTTCCGCCCGGTCGAAGACGTCGTCCGGGCCTTCGTGGTGGCGACGATGTTCTGGGGCGTGGCGGCCTTCGCCGCCGGGGTGTTCATCGCGCTTCAGCTCGCCTTCCCGATCCTGAACCTCGACCTCGAATGGACGACGTTCGGACGGCTGCGCCCGCTCCACACCTCGGCCGCGATCTTCGCCTTCGGCGGCAACGCGCTGCTCGGCACCTCGATCCACGTCGTCCAGCGGACCTGCCGGGCACGCCTCTTCGGCGGCGACCTGATGGGCTGGTTCCTGTTCTGGGGCTACCAGCTCTTCATCGTGCTGGCGGCCACCGGCTACCTGATGGGGATCACCCAGTCGAAGGAGTATGCCGAGCCGGAATGGTACGTCGACCTGTGGCTGACCATCGTCTGGGTCGCCTACCTCGTCGCCTTCCTCGGCACGGTGATGCGGCGCGAGGAGCCGCACATCTACGTCGCCAACTGGTTCTACCTCGCCTTCATCGTCACCATCGCGATGCTGCACATCGTCAACAACCTGGCGGTGCCGGTCTCCTTCACCGGGACGAAGAGCTACATCGTCTTCTCGGGCGTCCAGGACGCGATGGTGCAGTGGTGGTACGGCCACAACGCCGTCGGCTTCTTCCTGACCGCCGGCTTCCTCGGGATGATGTACTACTTCATCCCGAAGCAGGCCGACCGGCCGGTCTATTCCTACCGGCTGTCGATCGTCCATTTCTGGTCGCTGATCTTCCTCTACATCTGGGCCGGTCCGCACCACCTGCACTACACCGCCCTGCCCGACTGGGCGCAGACGCTCGGCATGACCTTCTCGGTGATGCTGTGGATGCCGTCCTGGGGCGGCATGATCAACGGCCTGATGACGCTGTCGGGCGCCTGGGACAAGCTGCGCACCGACCCGGCGCTGCGCTTCTCGGTCACCGCCGTCGCCTTCTACGGCATGAGCACGTTCGAGGGCCCGGTCATGTCGATCAAGCCGGTCAACGCCCTCAGCCACTACACCGACTGGACCATCGGCCACGTCCATTCGGGCGCCCTCGGCTGGGTCGCCTTCATCGTCTTCGGCGCCGTCTACTACCTGGTGCCGGTGCTGTGGAAGCGGCCGCAGCTCCATTCCGTCCGGCTCGTCTCCTGGCACTACTGGATCGCGACCATCGGCATCGTCCTCTACATCACCGCGATGTGGGTGTCGGGGATCATGCAGGGTCTGATGTGGCGCGCCTATGACGAGCTGGGCTTCCTGCAATACGCGTTCGTCGAAACCGTGGCGGCCATGCACCCCTTCTACCTGATCCGGGCGCTGGGCGGCCTCTGCTTCCTCGTGGGGTCCCTCATCATGGTCTACAACCTCTGGATGACCGCGCGCGCGCCGGTCGCGGCGGCCCATCCCGCCGCCGCCGAGTGAGGGAGGACGCCGCCATGGCCTTCCGTCACGCGACGATCGAGAAGAACGTCATCCTGCTGATGGTGCTGACGCTGATCACGGTGTCCATCGGCGGGCTCGTGCAGATCATCCCGTTGTTCGCCGTCGAGTCGACGATCGAGCGCGTCGAGGGGGTCCGCCCCTACTCGCCGCTCGAGCTCGCCGGCCGCAACATCTACATCCGCGAGGGCTGCTACGTCTGCCACAGCCAGCAGATCCGCTCCTTCCGCGACGAGGCGGAGCGGTACGGGCACTACAGCCTCGCGGCCGAGAGCATGTACGACCATCCGTTCCAGTGGGGCTCGAAGCGCACCGGGCCGGACCTGGCGCGCGTCGGCGGCAAGTACTCGAACGAGTGGCACGTCGCCCATCTCGCCGACCCGCGCAGCGTCGTGCCGGAATCGATCATGCCGCCCTACGGATTCCTGCTGAACCGGACGCTGCGGGCGGGCGACATCGCCCAGCACCTGGCGACCAACCGGGCGGTCGGCGTGCCCTACAGCGACGACATGATCGCCGCCGCCACCCAGGACCTGCGCGCCCAGGCCGACCCCGAGGCGGACACGGCGGCGCTGCTGAAGCGCTATCCCAAGGCGGTCGTCGGCGATTTCGACGGCGACCCCAAGCGCCTGACCGAGATGGACGCGCTCGTCGCCTATCTCCAGATGCTGGGCACCCTGGTCAAGTTCAGCGACTACACCCTCAAGGATCTGCAGCAGTAGGAGCCGGCGATG
Organism: Allostella sp.; assembly: GCF_041913585.1. Lineage (NCBI taxonomy): Bacteria > Pseudomonadati > Pseudomonadota > Alphaproteobacteria > Rhodospirillales > Allostellaceae > Allostella > Allostella sp. The sequence goes on along the minus strand of NZ_JAYSFE010000018.1, from coordinate 35,160 downwards.
GACCCGACCGAACTTCTCGCCGTCCTGCGGCCGCTCTGGAGCGTGTGGTTCATGCTTCTCTTCGTCGGCATCGTCGCCTGGGCGCTGTGGCCCGGCAACCGCCGGCGGCTGGAAGAGCACGGCCGCATCCCGTTCCGCGACGAGCGCTGATCCCCCTCTCCCGAAAGGCTTCCGAGCCATGCCGACCAAGATCGAGAAGGATGCCGTCTCCGGCACCATGACGACCGGCCACGAGTGGGACGGTATCCGCGAGCTCAACACGCCCCTGCCGAAATGGTGGCTCTGGGTCTTCTACGCCTGCATCGTCTGGTCCTTCGGCTACTATGTGTTCTACCCGAGCCTGCCCGGGGTGACCGGCTGGCTCGGCTGGTCGCAGCGGGCGGAGCTGGAGGAGCGGATGGCGGCCGAACATGCGCGGGTGAAGCCGATGCTGGACCGCATCCGCGCGACCCCGGTCGCCGAGATCGCCCGGCAGCCCGAGCTGGCGTCCTTTGCGGTCGCCGGCGGCCGCGCCGCCTTCGCCGACAATTGCGCGCCCTGCCACGGCGCCGGCGGCGCCGGCGCCAAGGGCGGCTTCCCGTCGCTGGCCGACGACGAATGGATCTGGGGCGGCGATCTCGACGCGATCCAGCGCACCGTGGCCTTCGGCGTCCGCAGCGCGCACGCGGACACCCGCCAGTCGCAGATGCCGCGCTTCGGCCTCGACGGGCTGCTGACCCCGGCGCAGATCTCCGACACGGCGGAGTACGTCCTCTCCCTCTCCGGCCGGTCGACGGTGCCGGCGGCGGCCGAGCGCGGCCGCGCCGTCTACGCCGAGCAGTGCGTCGCCTGCCATGGCGAGGGCGGCCGCGGCAACCAGGAGCTGGGCGCCCCCAGCCTCGCCGACCGCATCTGGCTCTATGGCGGCGACAAGGCCGCGATCGAGCGCAGCATCCAGGCCGCGCGCGGCGGCGTCATGCCGGCCTGGACGGGACGGCTGGACGAGGCGACGATCCGCATGCTGACGCTCTACGTCCACCAGCTCGGCGGCGGGCGCTAGGCCCGCTTCGTCGCCATGAACCACCTCCCCAAGGCCAAGCCCGTCCCGTCCGCCGCCGCGGACGGGACGACGGTCGGCGAGCCGGAGGTCGCGTCGGTCGCATCCCAGCGCGCCGAGGCGCCGCTCTACGCGCATCGGATCAAGGTCTACCCGAAGTCGGTCGCGGGTCCGTTCCGCCGCATCAAGTGGGTGCTGCTGACGGTGTTCCTGGCGATCTACTACCTCGTGCCGTGGCTGCGCTGGGACCGCGGCCCGGGCGCCCCCGACCAGGCGGTGCTGATCGACCTGCCCGGCCGCCGGGCCTATTTCCTGTGGATCGAGATCTGGCCGCAGGAGGTCTACTACATCACCGGCCTCCTGGTGCTGGCGGCGCTCGCGCTCTTCCTGGTGACCAGCCTGCTCGGCCGCGTCTGGTGCGGCTATGCCTGCCCGCAGACCGTGTGGACCGACCTCTACCTGCTGGTCGAGCGCCTGATCGAGGGCGACCGCAACGCCCGGATGCGCCTCGACCGCCAGCCCTGGAGCGCCGGCAAGCTCGCCCGCAAGGCCGCCAAGCACGCCATCTGGCTGCTGATCGCGCTGGCGACGGGCGGCGCCTGGATCCTCTATTTCGTCGATGCGCCGAGCTCGATCGGGCCGATCCTGATGGGCCAGGGCGACGCCGGCGTCTACGTCTTCGTGGCGCTCTTCACCACCACCACCTACCTCCTCGCCGGCTGGGCGCGCGAGCAGGTGTGCACGTACATGTGCCCATGGCCGCGCTTCCAGGCGGCGATGCTGGACGAGCACAGCGTCATCGTCACCTACCAGAAGTGGCGCGGCGACCCGCGCGGCAAGCACAAGGCCGGCACCTCCTGGGAGGGACGCGGCGACTGCATCGACTGCGGCCAGTGCATCGCCGTCTGCCCGACCGGCATCGACATCCGCGACGGGCAGCAGCTCGAATGCATCGGCTGCGGACTCTGCGTCGATGCCTGCGACGGGGTCATGGCCAAGGTCGACCGGCCGCCGCAGCTCATCACCTGGGACACGCTGGCCCGCCAGGACGCCAAGGCCGCCGGCCGCACCGCCGGCTTCCGCTGGTGGCGGCCGCGCGTGGTCATCTACCTCGCCCTGATCGCGGTCGTCGGCAGCGTCATGGTCGCGGCGCTCGCCCTCCGGCCGACGGTCGAACTGTCGGCGCTCCGCGACCGCAGCCCGCTCTGGGTCGTGCTCGCCGACGGGTCGATCCGCAACGCCTACACCCTCAAGATCCTGAACAAGAGCCGCGACGAGGAACGCTACCGGCTGGCCTTCGACGGGCTGCCGCAGGCCCGGCTGACGATCGCCGGCAGCGACGAATCCGATCACACGGTGGCCGCCCATCCCGACGCGGTCGCGACCTATCGCATCTTCCTGTCGGTCCCGGCCGGCGTCCGGCTGCCGGAATCGACCCCGGTGACGCTGACCGCGACCCGGCTGTCGACCGGCGAGACGGCGCGCCGCGACTCCGTCTTCCTCGCCCCGCGGCCCTGACGACCGAGGCCCCCGACCATGACCACCCTTCGCGTTTCCTCCACCGCGCGCCGCGGGTCCTGGATTCCGTGGATCTTCGTCGGCGGCATGCTGCTGGTGGTCGCGGTCAACGCGGTCATGATCCGGCTCGCCGTCGGCACCTTCTCGGGGGTCACGGTCGAGCGGCCGTACGAGCGCGGGATCGCCTACAACACGATCCTGGCGGCGCAGGCGCGGCAGGACCGCCTGGGATGGACCGCCGAGGTCCGCCTGCAGACGACCGGCGGCGGCAGCATCCTGCACCTCGCGCTCCGCGACGCCGACGGCCAGCCGCTGGAGGCCAGCCCGACGCTGCGGCTGGAGCGGCCGCTGGAGCCGGAGTCGCGCATCGAGACGATCCCGGACGGCGACGGGTCGGGCCGCTGGATCGCCCGCCTGGAACGGCTGCGGCCGGGACAGTGGGACGTGACGGTCGACGCCCGGCGCGCCGACGGCCGGCTGCATCTCCGCCGGCGGGTGATGGCCGAGTGATTCCCGAACCGGCCCGCGAGGCGGCTCCGGCCGCCGGCGCCGCGGCGGCGTGCCGCCATTGCGGCCAGCCGCTGCCGGCGGGTGCGGCCGGCGAGTTCTGCTGCACCGGCTGCGCCGCCGCCCGGCAGACGATCGAAGGGCTCGGCCTCGATCGCTTCTACGACCGCTTCGTGCTCGACCCCGCGATGGCGCCGCTCAAGCCGGCCGCCGATGCGACGCTCGACGCCACCGCCTATGCCGAGGCGATCGAGGGCGGCCGCTCGCGCGTCCACCTGATGGTCGACGGGCTGCACTGCGCGGCCTGCGTCTGGCTGATCGAGGGCACCCTGGCGCGCGACCCGCGCGTCCTGCGCGCCCGGGTCAACATGACGACCCGGCGCCTGGTGGTCGAATGGCGGGGACCGCCGGCGCTCGCCGACGCCGTGCTGGCGCCGCTGGTGCGGCTCGGCTTCACGCTGGCGCCCTACGATCCCGGCCGCATGGCCGACGCCGCCGCCCAGACCGAGCGGCGGCTCCTGCAGAGCATGGCGGTGGCGGGCTTCGCCGCCGCCAACGTGATGCTGCTCTCCGTCGCCGTCTGGTCCGGCCTCGTCGGCCGCGAGGCCGGCGGTGGCATGGGCGTCGCCACCCGCGACCTGCTGCACTGGATCTCGGCGGCGATCGCGCTGCCGGCCATCGCCTATGCCGGCCTGACCTTCTTCGAGGGTGCGTGGCGGGCGCTGCGGGCCGGGCGCTCGGCGATGGACGTGCCGATCGCGGTCGGCGTCACCCTGGCGGCGGCGGCCAGCCTCTACGAGACCATCCATTCCGGCACCCACGCCTATTTCGATTCGGCAGTGACGCTGCTGTTCTTCCTGCTGATCGGGCGCTGGCTCGACCAGCGCGCCCGCGGCCGGGCGCGGTCGGCGGCACAGCACCTGCTCGGCCTCGGCGCCCGCGCCGTCAGCCTGCTGCGGCCGGACGGCACGACGGAGCGCCGCGTGCCCGAGGCGGTCAGGCCGGGCGATCGCGTCCTGGTCGCCGCCGGCGAGCGCATCGGCGTCGACGGCCGGGTCGCCGCCGGCCAGTCCGACGTCGACACGGCGCTCGTCTCCGGCGAATCGGTGCCGGTGGCGGTGCGGCCCGGCAGCCTCGTCCATGCCGGCACCGTCAATCTCACCGCGCCGCTGACGCTGGTGACGACGGCGTCGGGCGAGGGCACGCTGCTGGCCGAGATCGTCCGGCTGATGGAAGCCGCCGAGCAGGGCCGCGCCCGGCTGGTCGCGCTCGCCGACCGCGTCGCCCGGATCTACGCCCCGGTCGTGCATGTCGCGGCGCTCGCCACCTTCCTCGGCTGGTGGCTCCTGCTGGCGGCACCCTGGCAGACGGCGATGATGCACGCGGTCGCCGTCCTCATCATCACCTGCCCGTGCGCGCTGGGCCTCGCGGTTCCGGTCGTGCAGGTGGTGACCGGCGGCCGGCTGATGCGGCGCGGCGTGCTGCTGAAGTCGGCGACGGCGCTGGAGCGCCTGGCCCAGGTCGACACCGTGGTCTTCGACAAGACCGGCACCCTGACGGAGGGGCGCCCCGCCCTGCTGCCCGATGCCGGCCGCAGCCCGGCGGACCTCGAGGCGGCGGCCGGGCTCGCGGCATCGAGCCGCCACCCGCTCGCCCAGGCGCTGGTCGCCGCGGTCGGGCGGCCGGTCGCCGCCGCCGCCGACGTTGTCGAGCATCCGAGCCGGGGCCTCTCCTGGGCCGGCCCCGCCGGCGAATGGCGCCTCGGCAGCCGCGCCTTCTGCGGCGTCGGCGAGGCGGTGCTCGAGACCGACCCAGAACTCTTCCTCGTCCGCCCGGGCCGGGCCCCGGTGCGCTTCGCCTTCCGGGACGCGCTGCGCCCCGACGCCGCCAACACCGTCCGCCGCCTGCGCGAGCGCGGGCTGGCGGTGCGCCTGCTGTCGGGCGACCGCGCCCCCGCCGTCGCGCGGGCGGCGGCCGAGGCCGGCATCGGCGAATGGCAGTCGGGTCTCGATCCGGCGGGCAAGGTCGCCGCGCTGGCCGCGCTGGCGGCGGCCGGGCAGCGGGTGCTGATGGTCGGCGACGGGCTCAACGACGCGCCGGCGCTCGCCGCCGCCCATGTCTCGATGGCACCGGCGGCGGCGGCCGACGTCAGCCAGAGCGCGGCCGACCTCGTCTTCCAGGGCGGTCGCCTAGCGCCGGTCGCCGACGCGCTCGATGCGGCCGCCACCGCCGGCGTCCGCATCCGCGAGAACCTGGTGCTGGCGATCGGCTACAACGCGCTCGCCGTGCCGCTCGCCGTCCTCGGCCACGTCACCCCGCTCGTCGCCGCCGTCGCCATGTCGAGTTCGTCGATCCTGGTGATCGGCAACGCCCTCCGGCGGGGCCGCCGATGACCAGCCTCCTCTTCCTGGTGCCGGTCGCGCTCGGCCTCGGCGGCCTCGGCCTCGCCGCCTTCCTCTGGGCGCTGCGCAGCGGCCAGTTCGACGATCTCGACGGCGAGGGGGCCCGCATCCTCTTCGACGACGACCGGTCCAGTCCCCACCCCCACCCCCGTGCCGGCCGCGCCGGCATGGCCAACCCGGGAGAACCCGCATGTCCCCCGTCGCCTCCTTCGCCCTCGGCGCCGTGATCGGCCTCCTCGGCCTCGTCGGCCTCGTCCTCGCCTCGCGCGCCCACGATCCGGAGATGTACGTGGTCGGCCTCGTCTTCGCCGCCTTCGCCGTCGCCTTCGACTTCTGGCTGCTGAAGCGCTGGTACGACCGCGCGACCGGCGATTGAGGCGGGTTGCCGCGGGGCGGCGGGCGCAATATCGTCCCGGCTTCCCTTCCGCCTTCCGGAGCGACCGCCGATGACGACGCAGCCCGTCGACTTCCGCAGCGACAACACCGCCTCCGTGGCGCCCGCGATCATGGAGGCGATCGTCGCGGCCAACCGCGGCACCGCCCCGTCCTACGGCAACGACGAGATGACGCGGTCGGTCGACCGGCGCCTGTCCGACCTCTTCGAGACCGAGGTCCGGGTCTTCCCGGTCGCCACCGGCACGGCGGCCAACGCCATCGCGCTCGCCTCGATGACGCGGCCCTGGGGCGGCATCTACTGCCACGAGACGGCGCACATCCAGACCTCCGAGTGCGGCGCCTTCGAGGCCCAGTCGGGCGGCGCCAAGCTGCAGCTGCTGCCGGGCGCGCAGTACCGCATCTCGGCCGACCGGCTGGCGCGCGCCATCGCCGAGGCCGGCGTCGGCCAGCCGCACAAGCCGCAGCCGGCCGGCGTCTCGATCACCCAGGCGACCGACTTCGGCACCGTCTACCGGCTGGAGGAGCTGGCGGCGATCGGCGAGGTCGCGCGCGCCAACCGCCTGAAGATGCACATGGACGGCGCCCGCTTCGCCAACGCGCTCGACACGCTGGGTTGCACGCCGGCCGAGATGACGTGGAAGATCGGCGTCGACGTGCTGTCCTTCGGCGCCACCAAGAACGGCTGCATGTCCTGCGACGCGATCGTCGCCTTCGATCCCGCGATCGCCCACGAGCTGGTCTTCCGGCTGCGCCGGGCGGGCCATGTCTGGTCGAAGATGCGCTTCGCCTCGGCCCAGCTTCTCGCCTATGTCGAGGGTGGCCTCTACCTCGAGCTCGCCGCCCGCGCCAACGGCCTCGCCCGCCGCCTCGCCGACGGGCTCGCCGCCCTGCCGGGCGTCAAGCTGCACGTTCCGGTCGAGGCCAACGAGGTCTTCGTCGAGATGCCGGAGGCGGCGATCACCCGGCTGGAGGCCGAGCGCTTCCTCTTCGCCCGCCGCGGGCCGAAGCTGATCCGCCTCGTCTGCCGCCACGACGGAACCGAGGCCGAGGTCGACCAGCTGGTCGCCGCCACCCGCCGCCTGCTGCCGCGCGCCGCCGACGTCGCCGCGCTGCCGTAGCGGGCGGCCCGACCGGTGCCGGATGCAGGATTCGAACCCGCGACCTTCGGTTTACAAAACCGCTGCACTACCCCTGTGCTAATCCGGCGGCCGGGAGGAGCGGTCACTTCATAGCAACGGCGGGGCCGGCTGTCCAAGGCGCCGCCCCCGCGTGGCGGGCGAGCGCCTCGATCGCGAAGGCGGTGGTGACGGCCGACGAGCCCCAGTAGGGCGTTCCGACGCCGAAGACCCATGGCCCCCCCGGCCATGCCCCGTCCGGACGCTGCGCCGGGGGGTGGGCCGCGCCGCCCCGGCGGCCCGGCCGGCCCCCCCCCCCCCCCCTTGGCGCGCGGGCCCGCGCGCCGCCGGCGGCCGGCGGCGCGGCCGCCACGTCCGGCAGCGCCGACGCCGGAAAGCCGGCCCGCGCGGCGGCGTGGGCGATCGCGGCCGGGGCGCAGTAGTAGCGCGAGCCGGACGTGCTGCGACGCAGCAGGCCGGCCACCGCCTCGCGCTCGACCGGCGTCGCGGGCTGCCGGAGAAGGTCGAGCGCCAGGACGAGGTTGCAGTTGACCACCGGGTCGTCGCGGGCCGGGTCGGCCCAGGGGCCCGCCGCCCGCCAGGTGCGGAACGGGCCCTCCGGCGGCCGCCAGAACCCCCGCAAGAGCTCGGCATCGGCCGGCTCGGCCGACCCCTCGTGCAGGGCCAGCGCCGCCAGGGCGCAGGAGGTGCTGTCGGAATCCGGCGGCAGGCCGAGCGCCGGGTCGAATTCCCAGAGGCCGTCCGCCCGCCGCTGCGCGCGGACGAAAGCCACGGCGCGCGCGATCCGCGCCGGCGGCAGCAGACGGCCCGCCCCCAGGAGGACATAGGCGGTCGAGAACAGCCCGCTGCTCGGCCGCCAGCCCTGGCGCCGGGTGCCGGTCAGCAGCGGGAAGCTGCCGTCGTCCCGCTGACGGCGCGCCAGGGCGACGAGCCCGCGCGCGATCGCGTCCCCGACCTCGGTCATGCGAAGCGCAGCGGCAGCCGGCGCAACCCGCGCAGCACCGGATGCGGCAGCCATTGCAGGGGCTCGCCCTCGTCGAGGCGAAGGTCGGGCAGGCGCTCTGCCAGGAGCCGGAACATGATCCGCGCCTCCAGCCGCGCGAGCGGGGCACCCAGGCAGTAGTGGATGCCCTGCCCGAACGAGAGGTGCGGGCAGGGCGTGCGGCGGAGATCGAGCCGGTCGGGGTCGGCGAAGACGTCGGGATCGCGGTTGGCGGCGGGAATGAGGATCCGCACCGGCGCGCCCAGCGGCAGGCGGCGCCCGTGCAGCTCCATGTCCGCGGCAGCGAGATGGACCGAGGACAGTTCGAGCGGGCTGTCGTAGCGCAGCAGTTCCTCGACCGCGCCCTCGGCGAGATCCGGGTGCCGACGCAGGAGATCGAACTGCTCCGGATGGCGGAGGAGCGCCATCGTGCCGTTGCCGACGAGATTGACCGTGGTGATGAACCCGCCCAGCAGCAGCAGGTAGACCATTCCGAGCAGTTCGTCCGGCGACAAGCGGTCGCCGTCCTGCTCGGCCTGGACCAGCGCCGTCACCAGATCGTCCCGCGGCTGGCGCCGCCGCTCCTCGAAGATCGCGTGGAGGTGATCGGTGAAGCGCGCCTTCGCCTGCTCCAGGCGCTCGTTCCTGCGGCCGAGGGCCTGGCTCGTCGACAGGGCATGGACGAAGGTGCGGAACCGCCCGATGTCGCCGACCGGGACGCCGAGAAGCTCGGTGATGACGGTGATCGGCACGACCGCCGCGAAATCGCCGATCAGCTCGATCCGGCCGTCCGGGCGGGCGCGGTCGAGGAGCTCGCCCGCCAGCGCCTCGACCCGGCCGTCGAGCCGCTCGACGGTCCGGGGCGTGAAGGCCTTGCTGACCAGGCGCCGCAGCCGCGTGTGGTCGGGCGGGTCGAGTTCGACCAAGTCCGGCCCGAACCCGCGAGCCGGCCGGGCCGGCGGCGGGGCGCGGCCGTTCGCCCGCGCGAGCCCGGCGGGGCCGCTGACGAAGCGCGGGTCCTTGAGGACGGCCGTGGCCGCGGCGTGCCGCGTGACCAGCCAGGTCGTGCCGAGCCCGGGCCATTCGAACCGGACGACGGGGCCGACCTTCCTCAGCCGCGCATAGAAGGGATAGGGATCGGCCTTGGAGAGGACGGCAGGCCGGGGCTCCGCCTCCGGCGGGGCCGGGGGCGGGGACGGCGGGCGGGGTGGCGGAGCCGACAGATGGAACGCCATGATCTCCAGGGCCTTGGCCTCGACCAGCCACACCGCGCCCAGGACGGCCGCGAGCAGGAGAGGATTCTGGACCGCGAGCGCCAGGGCAAGCGCGATCGGCCAGGCCACGCAGTAGAACTCGTAGAGCGTGGCGTAGGAGAGCGGGTCGAGCCGATGCCCGCGGCGGCGCGACAGCGCCAGGAGGGGCAGGACGGCGAGCGGCGCCAGGACGACGGCGGGACTGGCGACCGCCATCAGCATGACCGCCGCCGCCGCGGTCGCGAGTTCGGCCGGAAAGACGGCGCGCCGCACCAGGTCGCGGAGCCGGTCCGCCCCTTCCACCGTGGCGACCGTCCGGACGCCGGCCCGGCGGTCGTTGCGCCGGTCGAGGATCTGGTGGATCGCGATGAAGCGGAGCCCGAGCAGGGAACCATGCAGGACGAGCAGGACCGCGACCCAGTCCCAGGCGCCCAGCGCCTGGAATATGGCGGCGAACGGCAGCGTGCGCTGGGCGAGGGTGGCGGCGAGCCAGCCCCAGTAGCCCCGCTCCTTCAGGCGGCCGGGCGGCAGCGAGTAGACGGTCGCGATCGCCAGCGCCGCCGCCGTCAGCGCGGCCGTGCCGAGGTCGAAGACCAGGAGGGCGAGGAGACCGGCTCCGGCGGCGGGCAGCGCCACCGCCGTCAGCGCGGCCCCCTCGCCCAGGCTCGCGATCAGCCGCTGCTTGCCGGCGGCCCGGTCCGCCTCCCGGTCGGCGTAGTCGTTCACGATGTGGCCGAATGCCGCATAGAGGCAGAGGAGCAGGACCAGCGCCGCCGCCTCCGCGAGGTCGGCGGCATCCGGCGGACCGCGCTCGCCGAGCCCGTAGAAGACGGCGACGAGATAGGTCGGCAGCTTGGACTGGGCCCAATCCCGCCATCGCACGAGATGGAGCAGGTCGGACCAGGGGCCGGACAGGGCGAGGACGGGCAACCGCGATCCGAGGGTTGAGGGCGATGCCTCAACTCTAGCCACGCGCGGCCGGCATGAGAAATCGCCATTGACGGCCGCTTCCCCGAAGGCGTAGCCACCGCGGCGGGACACGCCCCCCCACCGGGGCGCAGCCATTCTGGAAGGGATCGGCCGACATGACGACGCCCGCAGTCCGACCTGCGAACCCCTGCTTTTCTTCCGGCCCCTGTGCCAAGCGCCCGGGCTGGAACCTCTCCGAACTGAACGACGCCTTCCTCGGCCGCTCGCACCGGGCCAAGACCGGCAAGGCGAAGCTGAAGGAAGTGATCGACCGCAGCCGCGCCCTCCTGCGCATGCCGGCCGATTGGCGGCTGGCGGTCGTGCCCGCCTCCGACACCGGCGCCGTCGAGATGGCCCTGTGGTCGCTGCTCGGCCCCCGCGGCGTCGACGTGCTGTCCTGGGAGAATTTCGGCGAGACCTGGGAAGCCGACATCCTGAAGCAGCTGCGCCTGACCGACGTGCGGACGTTCCGCGCCCCCTATGGCAGCCTGCCGGACCTGACCCAGGTCGACTGCGACCGCGACCTCGTCTTCACCTGGAACGGCACGACCTCCGGCGTCTGCCTGCCGGACGCCGACTGGATCCGGCCGGACCGGGCCGGCCTCGCGATCTGCGACGCGACCTCGGCCGCCTATGCCATGGAGCTGCCCTGGGACCGGCTCGACGTCGTCACCTGGTCCTGGCAGAAGGCGCTGGGCGGCGAGGCCGCGCACGGCATGCTGGCGATCTCGCCGCGCGCCGCCCGGCGCCTCGAGCAGCACAAGCCCGCCTGGCCGATGCCGAAGCTCTTCCGCCTGACCTCGGGCGGCAAGGTCAACGAGGGCATCTTCCAGGGCGAGACCATCAACACCCCCTCCATGCTCTGCGTCGAGGACGCGATCGACTCCCTGAAATGGGCCGAGCGGGCGGGCGGGCTCGACGGGCTCGTCGCCCGCTCCAAGGCGAACTTCGCGGCACTCGCCGCCTGGGTCGAGCGCACGCCCTGGATCGACTTCCTCGCCCGCGACCCGGCCAGCCGCTCCTGGACGTCGGTGTGCCTCGCCATCGTCGACCCGTGGTTCGCGGCCCAGCCCGACGCCGCCCAGCAGGCCGTCGTCAAGGACCTCGCCCGGCGCCTCGAGCAGGCCGGCGTCGCCTACGACATCGCCGGCCACCGTGCGGCGCCGGCGGGGCTGCGCATCTGGTGCGGCGCCACCGTCGAGACGGCCGACGTCGAAGCGCTCTGCCCGTGGCTCGACTGGGCCTGGGCGAGCCTGCCGCGCGCCGCCGCCGCCTGAGCACCCCCTTCCCCGCTCCCACGGCCCGGCCGACCGGCCGGGCCGCCGCTTCCCATTCCCCCGAGAGATGACGGACGACCACCATGCCCAAGGTGCTGATCGCCGATTCCCTGTCCCCGCGCGCGGTCGAGATCTTCCGCCGCCGCGGCATCACGGTCGACGTGAAGACCGGCCTCAAGCCGCCGGAACTGCGCGCCATCATCGGCCAATATGACGGCCTCGCCGTGCGTTCGGCGACCAAGGCGACGCGCGAACTGCTGGCCGAGGCCGACCGGCTCAAGATCGTCGGCCGGGCCGGCATCGGCGTCGACAACATCGACGTCGGCGCCGCCACCGCCCGCGGCATCGTCGTGATGAACACGCCCTTCGGCAATTCCATCACGACCGCCGAGCACGCGATCGCGCTGATGCTGTCGCTCGCCCGCCAGATCCCCGCCGCCGACCGCTCGACCCAGGCCGGCAAGTGGGAGAAGAACCGCTTCCTCGGCGTCGAGGTCACCGGCAAGACCCTGGGCGTCGTCGGCTGCGGCAACATCGGCGCCATCGTCGCCGAGCGCGCGCTCGGCCTGAAGATGAAGGTCGTCGCCTACGACCCGTTCCTGTCGGAGGAGCGCGCCCGGACGCTGGGGGTGGAGAAGGTCGACCTCGACCAGCTCTTCGCCCGCGCCGATTTCGTGACCCTGCACACGCCCCTGACCGAAGCCACCCGCAACATCATCGACGCCGAGGCCATCGGGAAGATGCGGCCCGGCGTGCGCATCATCAACTGCGCCCGCGGCGGCCTGATCGACGAGGCGGCCCTGGTGGCGGCGCTCGACTCCGGCCGCGTGGCGGGCGCCGCGATCGACGTCTTCGCCGTCGAGCCGGCGACGACGAGCCCGCTCTTCGGCCGCGACGACGTCATCGTCACCCCGCATCTCGGCGCCTCGACCGGCGAGGCGCAGGAGAACGTCGCCCTCCAGGTGGCCGAGCAGATGTCGGACTTCCTGCTGACGGGGGCCGTCGTCAACGCCATCAACATGCCGTCCGTCTCGGCCGAGGAGGCGGCGACCCTGCGCCCGTACATGCGCCTGGCCGAGCTGCTCGGCAGCTTCGCCGGCCAGCTCACCGAGGAGCCGATCGACGCCGTCGAGATCAGCTTCGAGGGCGAGGCCGCGGCCATCAACACCAAGCCGGTGACGGCGGCGATGTTGACCGGGCTGCTGGCGCCGCAGCTCGAGAGCGTCAACATGGTGTCGGCCCCGGTCATCGCGCGCGAGCGCAACATGAAGGTGACCGAGGTGACGGGGGCCCGGACGCCCGACTACCAGACGCTGGTCCGCGTCTCGGTCACCTGTGGCGAGCGCCTCCGCACCGTCGCCGGCTCGCTCTTCGGCGGCGCCAAGCCGCGCGTGGTCGAGGTCCAGGGCATGGTCTTCGAGGCCGAGCTGGACGGCCCGATGCTGTTCGTCCGCAACCGCGACAAGCCGGGCTTCATCGGCGCGCTGGGGCGGACGCTGGGCGATGCCGGGGTCAACATCGCGAGCTTCCACCTCGGCCGCACCGCGCCCGGCGAGGACGCGATCTGCCTCGTCCAGGTCGACCAGCCGATCGAGGAGGCGCTGCTCGCCGCCGTCCGCGCCCTGCCGCACGTCGTCCAGGCCAAGACCATCCGCTTCTAGCCCGCCCCCCGATCCCGCTATAACCGGGGTGACCGTCGGGTGCCCGACCCGGCGGATGGGGGGCAGGCCGGGCGAATGGGAACCATCGCGATCTCCGTACGGCGCGTCCATGCGCCGAACCTGGAAGCCGACCGGACGGTGACCGTGGTGACGGTCGCGGCCGGCCGGCCGCCGGATTCGGCGTGGCGGAGCCGGCTGCGATCCCTGACCGAACGGCTCGGCATTCCGACGCCGCCGGGCGGCGGGGCGGACGACGTCGGCACCGCCGCGGCAGAGACGGCGGCAGCCCTGGCCGCAGCGGCCCTCGGTGGCGCGCCGGCCGAGGTCTGCCCGGCGACGGGAGCGGGCGAGTATCTGCTGCCCGACCTGCCGCCGCCCGTCGCCGGCCGCGCCGCCGACATCGCCGGCCGGATGGTGGCCTGGAGCCTCGACGGCGAGGACGACGCGGTCGCGGCCGAACAGCTGCGCGCGCCGGTCGCGCGGCTCCATGCCGTCGCCCGGTCGCAGCCGGGACCGCCGGACCGGCCGATGGCGATGGTCGTCGTCGAGGCGGCGGCCCGGCTCGGCATTCCGTGGCACTGGTCGACGACCTTCCCCGGCTTTCCCGCCCTCGGCGAGGGCCGCCGGCTGACCCTGCTCGACGGCCCGACGCCGCTGCGGCACGAGGTACTGGGACCGCAGATCGCCGCCACCAAGCCGGCGATGAAGCGCTGCCTCGCCGCCTTCGGCCTCCCGGTCCTGCGCGACCGCGTCGTGACACGGCCCGAGGATGCCGTGCGGGCGGCGATCGACCTCGGCTTCCCGATCGCCGCCAAGCCCACCGACGCCTCGCGCGCGCGGGGGGTGACCCTCGACGTGCGCCGCCCGGACGAAGTGCCGGCGGCCTACTGGCGGGCCCGCGCGCAGGGGTCGGCGGTGATGTTCGAGCCCTTCCTCGACATTCCCGATTTCCGCGCGGTCATGGTCGGGCCGCGCCTCCTCTACGCCATGCGCCGCAACCCGCCCTACGTGACGGGCGACGGGCAGCGGACAATCGCCGAACTGATCGCCGAGCACGACCGCGCCGTCGCCGAAGGCCGGGCGGCCTTTCCCGCCCGGCGCCCGGTCAAGATGGACGCCGACGTCGATCAGACCCTCGCCCGGGCCGGACTGGGCCTGGACGCGGTGCCCGCCGCCGGCGCGCGGGTCGTCCTGCGCGCGAATCCCATGCGCTCGCTGGGCGGCTATGCGATCGAAGTCACCGACTCGGTGCATCCCGAGACGGCGGCCCTCTTCCGGCGCCTCGTCGCGCTGGTCGCGCTGTCGTGCTGCGCCATCGACTTCCGGGCCGAGGCGATCGAACGGCCATGGGCCGACCAGCGCTTCGCCATCCTGGAGTTCAACGCCCGCCCCGACCTCCGCAACTTCGCCGGGCACCCGCTGCTCGACGAACTGGTCCGGTCGATCGCACCCAGCGCCGAGGCGGTGCGCCTGCCGACCGTGATGGTGGTCGGCCCGGAGCCCGGAGACGGTCCCGCCCGGCTGCGCCGCGAACTCGACCGCCGCGGCCTGGCGGCCGCGGTCGCCGGGCCGGACGGGCTCGTCCTCGGCGGCCTTCCGGTCGCGACGGCGCCCGGCGAGGCGCACGCGCGCATGGTGCAGGACCCCACGCTCGCCGTCGCCGTCCATTGGACGACGCCCGAGCGCCTCGTCCGCCACGGCATGGGCGTGGCGGTGATCGACATCGCCCATATCCACCCTCCCGCCGTGGGGGTACCGGCACCCGATCGACGCCACGCGGCGGCCGTGGCCATGGTGCGCGACCGCTCGCGGTGCGTGCGCGACACCGGCGGGACCGACATCGCCGCCCTCGCCAACGACATCGCGGGGCTTGCCGCACCGCGTCCGGGCCGCAACGGGGAACCGCTTCGATGACCGCAGACATCCAGATCACCGTCCGCCGCCTCGTCGGCCCCAGCGTCGAAGCCGACGACACCGTGACGATCGTCGGCATCCACGGGCTGGGCGGCGGCGAGTGGGCGGAAGACGCCGCCTGGCGGGCGTCGTGGCGGACGCTCTGCGCGTCCCTGGGATTGTCCGTCGCCGACGCCGGGGGAGCCGCGGAAGCCGCGGCGGCCGCCACGGAGGGGCTGGCGGCCTGGGCATCGGGGCGCCCCCCGGTTCCCGTCCGACCGGCCCGGACGGCGGGCGAGTTCGTGCTGCCGGACATGGATCGCGCCGTCGCGCGGGCTGCCGCCCGGCTCGGGGTCGCGACCGTCGACCTGTCGCGCGCGGGCGCGGCCCGACCGGATGCGCAGGATTCGATTCGCCAGCACGCCGACCGGCTGCGCGCGCTGGCCGAAGCGCTGCCCGGGGAGCCGAATCGGCCGATGGCGCTGGTGCTGACCGAGGCCTTGGACCGTCTCGGCGTGCCGTGGCACTGGTCGACCGCCTATCTCGGGCTGGCCGCCGTCGGCGAGGGGCGCCGTCAGACGCTCTTCGACGGCCTGAAGTCCCTGCGCGAGCCGCTGCTCGGCGGCATGCTGGGCGGCAACAAGCTCGCCATCAAACGCTACCTCTCCAGCTTCGGCGTGCCCGTGCTTCCCGACCGCGTCGTCACCGACGCCGAAGCCGCCGGACCGGCCGCGGCGTCCCTCGGCTTCCCGGTCGCGATCAAGCCGATCGACGGCTCGCTCGGCCGCGGCCTCTCGCTCGACATCCGCACCCCGGAGGAGGCGCAGGCGGCCTGCGAGCGAGCCCGGCCGCAGGCGAGCGCGGTCATGATCGAACCCTATCTCGACCTGCCGGACTTCCGCGCCGTGGTCATCAAGGGCGAGGTCATGATGACCTTCCGGCGCAACCCGCCCTGGATCGTCGGCGACGGGCGTTCGACCGTGGCCGCCCTGATGGCCGAGCACAATCGCCGCGTCGCCGAGAACCGTGCCGCCTTTCCGGCCAAGCACCCGATCGCCGACGACGAGGATCTGGCCCGCACCCTGACCCGCCAGGGGCTCGGCCCCGGGTCGGTCCTGGAGGCGGGGCGCCGCGTCGTCCTTCACACCAGCCCGCTCCTGCACAGCGGCGGCTATGCCG
Organism: Allostella sp.; assembly: GCF_041913585.1. Taxonomy (NCBI): domain Bacteria; kingdom Pseudomonadati; phylum Pseudomonadota; class Alphaproteobacteria; order Rhodospirillales; family Allostellaceae; genus Allostella; species Allostella sp. The sequence continues at coordinate 18,951 of NZ_JAYSFE010000018.1, read as the reverse complement.
AGGAGGTGACGGACCGGCTCCATGCCGCGACCCGGGCGCTCTTCCGACGGCTGGCGACGCTGGTCCAGCTTACCGTCACCGCGATCGACTTCCGTGCCGAGGCCGTGGAGCGCCCCTGGGACACGCAGCGCTTCGCGATCCTGGAGTTCAACTCCCGTCCCAACCTCGGCGACTTCCGCGGCCACCCGATGATCGACGCCATCGTCCGCCTGGCCGCGCCGGACGCCGACTCGGTGCGGCTGCCGACCCTCCTGGTCGTCGACCCGGACCCGGACGAGGGTCCGGCCCGCCTGCGCGCACGGATCGAGGCCGCCGAGCTGCCCTATGGCGTCCGCGGGCCGGACGGCCTGCGCCTCGGCGGGCTCGCCGTCGGCATCGCCGCCGGCGAGGCGCACCGCCGCATGACCGAGGACCCGACGCTGGCCGTCGCCATCCACTGGGCGACGCCCGAGTCGCTCTGCCGCGACGGCATCGGCGCCGCCACGCTCGACCTCGCCTGGATGCCGTCCGAAGGCGCCGTTCCCGATCCTCTCGACGCCCTGGTTCGCCGGCTGGCCCGGCGGATCGAGCGCCATCCCGAAGGCGGTGCCGACGGGCTCGTCGCCGCCGTCCTCGCAGCCGCGGAGCGCCTGGCGGCGGCCCCGGCAAGCGCCGCGCCGTGAGCGTTGCCGGCGCCCACATCGCCTTCGTCCTGCGCCGGATCGACGGCCCGTCGCTGGAGAGCGACGACAGTGTGACCCTGCTGCGGTTCGACGGCGCCGGGCCGCTCGCCACCCCGGTCGATGCCGCGCGGGTCGTCGCCTGGATCCGCGCCTGCGGCCGGTCCGGTTTCGGCGAGCAGCCCCCGGCGGCGGCCGCGCCGACCGCCCTCGACCTGGTGGTCGAGACCGCCGAGCGGCTCCTCGCATATCTTCATGGCCGCGCCCCGTCGCCGGTGCGCCCCGCGCGCGCGGCCGCGGGCGGATACCTGCTCTCGGCGGCGGCGGAAGCCGTCGGTCGCCGCGCCACCCAGATCGCGATCGCCTTCGTCGCCGGCATCGCCGGCATCGCCGGCCACGCGGCGCCGCTCGCGCCGGAACGGCTGGAGCGGGAGATCGGCCAGCTGCGCGGCCGGATCCCCGACCTGGCCGGAAACGCCGACCCCGTCACGCCGCTGATCGTCGCCGCCGCGCGCGAACTCGCGATCCCCTGCCGGCGATCGCGCATCCATCCCGGCACGCTGGTCCTGGGCGAAGGGAAGCGGCAGATCCGCTTCGACCGCTCGGCGCCGCTGTCCGCCCCGACGCTGGGCGCGGTCGTCTCGCCCGACAAGCTGACGACCAAGCGATTCCTGGCCGGGCTCGGCATTCCGGTCCTCCCCGTCCGCGTCCCGGTCGACGCGGCGGAAGCGGTCCGCGTCGCCTCCGACCTGGGTTTCCCGGTCGCCGTCAAGCCGGTGGACGGGACCCTCTCCGAGGGCGTCACGCTCGATGTCCGGACGCCGGACGACGTCGCCGCCGCATTCGCGGTCGCGGCCGCCGCCGGCACGGCGGTGATGATCGAGCCCTATCTCGACACCCCGGATTTCCGCGCCACCGTCATCGCCGGGCGGGTCGCCATCGTCATGCGCCGCAACCGGCCCTATGTCGTGGGCGACGGGCAGCGGACGATCGCCGCCCTGATCGCCGCCCACAACGACGACCTGCGCCATGGCCGCGCCCGCTTCCCCGCCGCCTACCCGATCGCGATCGACGCCGAGGTCCGCCGAACGCTGGCCGGCGCCGGGCTCGACCCGGAGACGGTGCCGGAAGCCGGCCGGCAGGTCCATGTGCGGACCTCGCCCGTGCGGGCGCTGGGCGGCTTCCCGACCGACGAGACCCGGGGGACGCATCCCGACCTGATCCGCCTGTTCGAGCGGATCGCCCAGGTGCTGGCGATGCCGATCGTCGCGATCGACTTCCGCGCCGAGGCGATCGCGCGGTCGTGGCGCGATCAGCGCATGGCCGTGCTCGAGGTCAACGCCCGGCCCGGCATCGGCGATCTCGACGGCGACCGGCTGGCGCGCACCCTGCTGCGGGCGCATTTCCCGGAGCCGGCGGCCGTGCGCCTGCCGACCGTGCTGGTGGTCGACCCCGACGCCGGGCGCGGCTTCGCCGCCGCCCGCGCGGCGCTGCAGGACGTCGCCGGCCTCGGGCTGAGCGGCCCGGGCGGCATCGTCCTCGACGGCTTCCCGGCCGGAACCGGCACGCTGGCACTGGCGGCGGCCCACGACCGGATCGCCGAGGACCCCGCGGTCGGCGTCGCCCTGCACTGGACGACGCCCGAGGGCATCGCCGAGCGCGGCCTCGGCCTCGCCCGCATCGACCTTGCCTTCCTGGCACCGGCCGGCGACGGCGGGAGGGCGGCGGTCGCGGCCCTCGTCCGCCGCCGCGCGGACCGGGTCGAGCCCCTGCCCGAAGGCCCGCCCGAGGCGCGCGTCGCCGCCGTGGCCGCGGCTCTCGGGCGGTTCCTCGCCGGCTGACCGTCCTCAGCCGCGCAGCGTGCCGCCCGTCGCCTTGGCGACCTGGGCCACGATGCGCGCGGCGACGGCGTCGATCTCCTCTTCGGTCAGGGTCGCGCTCGCCGGCTGCAGCACCACCTCGACCGCGACCGACTTCCGCCCGTCGGGGACGCCCGGCCCGCGATAGACGTCGAACACCCGGACGCCGGCGAGCAGCTTGCGCTCCGCCGCGCGCACCGCGCGCATGATCGCCTCGGCCGTCACCGCGTCCTCGACCAGGAAGGCGAAGTCGCGCGTCACCGGCTGGAAGGGCGAGAGGGCGAGCGCCGGGCGGGCATGGCCGCCCTTGCCGCGCGGCAGCGGCACGGCGTCCAGCATCACCTCGAAGGCGACCATCGGCCCCTTGACCGACATCGCCTGGAGGACGGCCGGGTGCAGTTCGCCGAAGCGCGCGACCGCGATCGGCCCCAGCCGCAGCACGCCCGAGCGGCCGGGATGGTACCAGGCCGGGGCGTCGGTCGTGGTCTGGAGATTGTCCACCGGGGCGGCCAGTGCCGCCAGCGCCGCCAGGGCGTCGGCCTTGGCGTCGTAGGTGTCGACCGGCCGGGCCGCGGCCGTCCAGTGGCGGGGCACGGCGACGCCGGCGCGGACGCCGGCCGCCACCAGGGACTGGCCCTCCGGGGTGTCGTCGGCATATTGCGGGCCGATCTCGAACAGGGCCGCATCGGCGAAGCCGCGGTCGGCGTTGCGGCCGGCGGCGGCGATGAGGTTCGGCAGGACCGAGGGCCGCATCACGTCGAGGTCGGCGCTGATCGGGTTGACGAGGCGCAGCGCGTCCCCGACCCCGCCGAAATGCGCCGCGTCGCCGGCCGGCATGAAGGAGAAGGTCACCGCCTCGACCATGCCGCGGGCGGCCAGCGCCCGCCGGGCATGGCCGACCCGGCGCTGGGCCGGCGTCAGTGCCGGCCGCGTCACCGCGTGCTCGCGCGGCAGCGGCACCACCGGGATGGCGTCGTAGCCGTGGACCCGCAGCACCTCCTCGACGAGATCCGCCTCGCCCTCGATGTCCGGGCGCCAGGACGGCACGTCGACCTCGAGCGCGTCGCCGCGGGGCCGGACGGTCGCGCCCAGCGTCTCCAGGATGCGCCGCGATTCCTCGGGCGGCACCGGCAGCCCGCCCAGCGTCGCCACCCGGCTGTCGCGCAGCACGAAGGTGCGGGCATGGGCGGGTTCGGCACCGGTCACCACGACATGGCTCGCCTCGCCGCCGCAGAGGTCGAGGATCATCCGCGTCGCCGCCTCGATCCCGGCCACCGCCGAGGCCGGGTCGACGCCGCGCTCGAAGCGGTAGCGGGCATCGGTCTGCAAGCCGAGCCGCCGCCCGGTGGCGGCCGTCCGCACCGGGTCGAACAGCGCCGATTCGACGAAGATGTTGACCGTCTCCGCCGTGCAGCCCGTGCTCTCGCCGCCGATCACGCCGCCGAGGCCGACGACCCCGTCCTGGTCGGCGATCGCGGTCATCTCGTCGTCGAGTTCGTAGATCTTGCCGTTCAGCGCCTCCAGCGACTCGCCGCCGCGGCACATGCGGACGACGACGTCGCCCGCCAGCGCGTCGGCGTCGAAGACGTGCAAGGGCCGCGCGACGTCGAGGGTGAAGAGGTTCGTGATGTCGACCAGCACCGAGATCGGCCGCAGCCCGACCGCCAGCAGCCGCTTCTGCAGCCAGTCGGGGCTGGGCCCGTTGCGGACGCCGCGGATGTAGCGGCCGGCATAGAGCGGACAGGCCGCCGCCAGTTCGCCCGGCAGGTCGAAGCGGACGCCGATCGGGCTGGCGAAGGTGCCCGGCACCGTCACCGGCGGGCGCGGCTTCAGCCGCCCAACGCCGGCCGCGGCGAGGTCGCGGGCGAGGCCGCGGATGCCGAGGCAGTCCGCCCGGTTGGGCGTGATCTTGATGTCGAGGACGGGATCGTCGAGCCCCATCACCGGCGCGAACGGCTGGCCCACCGGCGCGTCGGCCGGCAGGTCGATGATGCCCTCGTGGTCGTCCGACAGCCCCATCTCGTAGGCCGAGCAGAGCATGCCGTTCGAGGCCTCGCCGCGGATCTGGCCGGCCTTCAGCAGCAGGCCGGTGCGCGGGATGACGGTGCCGGAGCGGGCGAAGACGCCCTTCATGCCGGCGCGCGCGTTGGGGGCGCCGCAGACCACCTGGACGCGGTCGCTGCCGGTGTCGACGACGCAGACGCGCAGCCGGTCGGCGTTCGGGTGCTGCACCGCCGAGACGACATGGCCGACGACGAACGGCGCCAGGCGCTGCGCCGGATCGTCGATCGCATCGACCTCGTGCCCGAGCATGGTGAGCCGGGCGGCGATGGTGGCGAGGTCGGCGTCGGTCTCGAGATGGTCCTTGAGCCAGGACAGGGTGATCTTCATCGCGCGAGGCCCCCGGAGAGCGTCGGCACGTCGAGCGGCACGAAGCCGTAATGGCGCAGCCAGCGCAGGTCGGATTCGTAGAAGGTGCGCAGGTCGGGGATGCCGTACTTCAGCATCGCGATGCGCTCGATGCCCATGCCGAAGGCGAAGCCCTGGTACTCGGTCGGGTCGACGCCGGCATTGGCCAGGACCTTGGGATGGACCATGCCGCAGCCCAGGATCTCCAGCCAGTCGGCGCCGTGGCCGATCTTGAGCTGGCCGCCCTGGCGCGAGCAGCCGATATCGACCTCGGCCGAGGGTTCCGTGAACGGGAAGTAGCTCGGCCGGAAGCGCACCGGCAGGTCGTCGATGTCGAAGAAGGCGCGGCAGAACTCGATGAGGCAGCCCTTGAGGTGGCCCATGTGCGTCGTGCGGTCGACCACCAGCCCCTCGACCTGGTGGAACATCGGCGAATGGGTGGCGTCGTCGTCGCAGCGGAAGGTGCGGCCGGGCACGATGATGCGGATCGGCGGACGCTGCCGCATCATGGTGCGGATCTGCACGGGCGAGGTGTGGGTGCGGAGCACCAGCCGCGTGCCGTCGGCCCGCGGCGGCAGGTAGAAGGTGTCGTGCTCCTGCCGGGCGGGATGCTCGGGCGGGATGTTGAGGGCCGTGAAGTTGTAGAAATCCTCCTCGATGTGCGGTCCCTCGGCGACGGTGAAGCCCATGTCGGCGAAGATCGCCGTCAGCTCGTCGACGGTCTGGCTGATCGGGTGGATGCGGCCCTCGGCCTCCGGCCGGGGCGAGAGCGTGACGTCGATGCGGTCGGCCGCCAGCCGCTGCTCGAGCGCCGCCGCCTGGAGCGCGGCGCGCCGCGCCTCCAGGACCTCGGCAATGGCGTCCTTCAGTTCGTTGAGCTGCTGGCCGGCGGCGCGACGGGCGTCGGGCGCCAGTCCGCCCAGGGTCTTCATGCGCTCGGTGATCTCGCCCTTGCGGCCCAGCGCCTGGAGGCGCACCGCCTCCAGCTGGTCGAGGTCGGCCGCCTCGGCGACCGCCGCCATCAGGCGGTCGCGCAGCGGTTCGAGGTCGGTCATCGCCGGCATTCCCCAATCTGTCCGGCCCGGGAGCTCCCGGCCGGGACGAAGCCAAAGAAAAAGGGGCCGTTTCCGGCCCCTTGGTGCTGGCTGGCCCGGATGGGCGGCAGACGCCGCCCGGCCCGGGCCCGCGCGGTCGACCGCGGGGCTAGGAGGCGCCCGTAAATCGACCGGTCGGCAACATGGACGCGCCTCGCGACCCGGCTCAGGCGGCCTGGTCGAGCGCCGACTGCGCCTGGGCGGCGAGCGCCTTGAACGCGTCCGGCTCGCGGGCGGCGAGATCGGCCAGGACCTTGCGGTCGACCACGATCCCGGCCTTCTTGATGCCGTTCATGAACTGCGAGTAGGTCAGGCCGTGCTCGCGGGCGCCGGCGTTGATGCGCTGGATCCACAGTCCGCGGAAGTCGCGCTTCTTGCGGCGGCGGTCGCGATAGGCGTACTGGAGGCCCTTCTCGACCTTCTCGATGGCGATGCGGAAGCTCGACTTGGCGCGGCCACGGTAGCCCGTGGCCATGTCGAGGACCTTCTTGTGGCGGGCGTGCGCGGTGACGCCCCTCTTGACGCGGGCCATGGTCTCTTACCCCCTCGCGTAGGGCATGTACTTCAGCACCTGGCGGGCATCGCCCTCGGCGAGCACCATGGTGCCGCGCGCCTTGCGCTTCATCTTCTGCGGCTTGCTGACGAGGCGATGCCGCTTGTGCGCGACGTTCGCCACCACCTTGCCGGTGCCGGTCGTGCGGAAGCGCTTCTTCGCCCCGCTCTTGGTCTTCATCTTGGGCATTTCGGTCCTTCTCGAGTGTCACGCGCCGCAGCGAAGGCATGCCCGTTCGTGCGCAAAAAACCGCGCACCAGCCCGGCCGCCGGCGGGAGCCGGGCTTATAGCGACGCATCGGACGGAAGGCAAGGGCGGCCTCGAAGCCGCCCGCTCGCCCCCGTCCCGCCGCCTATTTCGGCGACATCACCATGACCATCTGGCGGCCTTCCAGGCGGGGCATCTGCTCCACCTTGGCAACCGCCTCGAGGTCGTCGCGCACCCGGATCAACACCTGGAGGCCGAGGTCCTGGTGCGCCATCTCGCGCCCGCGGAACCGCAAGGTGACCTTCACCTTGTCGCCCTCCTCGATGAATTTCTGCATGCTGCGCATCTTCACGTCGTAGTCGTGATCGTCGATGCCCGGGCGCAGCTTGATCTCCTTGACCTCGATGATCTTCTGTCGCTTGCGCGCTTCGTTCTTCTTCTTCTGTTCCTCGTACTTGAACTTGCCGAAGTCGAGGATCTTGCAGACGGGCGGATCGGCGTTCGGCGCCACCTCGACGAGGTCGAGACCGGCCTCTTCGGCCATCTGCATCGCCTCGGGGGTCGACACGACGCCGACCATCTCGCCGTTCTCGTCGACCAGGCGCACACGCGGCACGCGGATCTCGTTGTTGACGCGCGGTCCGTCGCGGGACGGTGCCGGCTCGAATGGGGGTCTGGCTATGAATCGTCTCCTCTGGTCACGACAATGCGGGCGGCATTCCCCATGCCGGCCGCATTCCTCAATCTAACGATGGGCGTCCGCCTTGCAAGAGGGTCGGTCACCGGAAGCCCGACAAGGCCGCCAGCACGGGCTCGACCGGCAGGTCCGCGAGGTCGTCGCGGCGCAGCACGGCGACCCTTCCCGTCCGCGGCGCACAGAGTGCCGGGTCGGACGCCCGGGAGAAGAGCACGACCGTCGGCGCGCCGGCGACCGCCAGCAGATGGACCGGGCCGGTGTCGTTGCCGACGGCGGCGACGGCGGCGCGGCCGAGGCGGACGAGGTCGAAGAGGTCGGTCGCCCCGGTGAGGTCGAGGGCCTCGGCGGCCCGGGCCCGGATCGCCGCGGCGAGCGGGCGCTCGCCGGCGCCCCCGACGACGACGGGCTGCAGCCCCTCTGCCGCGAGCCGCGCGGCCAGCGCGGCGAAACGGTCGACGGGCCAGCGCTTCTCCGGCCGGTGCGCCGAACCGCCGGGCACCAGGACGACGAAGGCGCCCGGCCGCAGCCCCGCCGGCAGGGGGGCGTCCGGGACCCAGTCGAGGCTCGGTGGCGGTACCGAGGCGATGCCGGCGGCCGCCAGCTGGGCGCGCTGCCGGTCGAGCGTGTGCATGGCGTCGCGCCGCGGATCGGCATGCGGGTGGGAGGCGCCCGGCGCGATGCCGGACCATTCCGGCCGCCGGCGGCCGAAGAGCGCGAGATACCGGCTCGACCGGCGCGAGGTCTGCAGGTCGTAGACCCGGGTGAAGCCGCCCCGGCGCAGGCGGCGCGCCAGCGCCAGGATGGCGGGCAGGTTCCAGACCGGCGGCCGCGTGTCCGTCCACACTTCGTCGACATCGGGACAGGCTGCGAGGAAGTCGCGGAATGGCGGCGTCGTCAGCAGCGTGACCCGGGCCCCGGGATGGTGGCGGCGGATCGCCGCCAGCGGCCCCATCGCCTGGACGAGGTCGCCCAGCGCACCGTGCTTGATGACGAGGATGCGCCCGGCCGCGCCGACGGCCGGCCCGGCCGCGGCCATCTCAGGCGGCGATGCTGTGCTCGCCGGCGGCCCCGATGCCGAGGAGCTCGGAATAGACGCCGAGCGTCTCGGCGCACATGCGGTTGACGTCGAAATTGGCTCGCACATGGGCGATCGCGTGCTCGGCCAGCGCCTGCCGGTCGGCCGCCGAGAGGTCGAGCGCATCGACGATGGCGGCCGCCAGCGCCGCCGGGTCGCCGGGCGGGATCAGGAGGCCGGTCTCGCCCGGGATCACCGTCTCCCGCGCCCCGCCATGGTCGGTCGCGATCACCGGCCGGCCCATCGCCTGGGCTTCGACGGGAACGCGGCCGAACGCCTCGGGTTCGGTCGACGGCACCACCACGACGTCGGCCAGCATGTAGGCGGCCGGCATGTCGCGGCACTCGGGCACCATCTGCACGCGCGCGCCCAGGCCGAGCGCGAGAATGCGCTGCTCCAGCTCCGCCCGGTAGGCATCACGCTCCTCGGTCGCGCCGACCAGCACGCAGACGAGATCGCGCCCGTCGAGCCGCGCGATCGCGTCGATCAGCACCTCGTGCCCCTTCCAGCGGCTGAAGCGCCCCGGCAGCATGACGATCGGCACGCCGTCCGGCACGCGCCACTGGCTGGCGACGCGGATCATCCGCTCGCCGGTCACCGCGGCCGGGTCGAAGCGGCGGAAGTCGATGCCGCGCGGGATGATGCGGATGCGCTCGGGCGGCACGCCGTAGACGCCGTAGGCGTGCTCGGCGATGAAGTGGGAGATCGCGATCACCCGCTCGCCCCGGCCCATGATCGCGTTGTAGCGGCGCTTGGCCCAGTTGCCGTGGCTGTGGGTGCCGTGGAACGTCGTCACGAAATGGCGGCCGGTCGCGCGCGCCGCCATCCAGCCGGCCCAGGCCGGGGCCCGGCTGCGGGCATGGACGATGTCGACGTCGTAGCGGTCGATCACCTCGACCAGCCGCTTGACGTTGGCGCGGATGGTGAAGGGGTTCTTGCGGTCGAGCGGCAGGGTGACGTGCACCGCGCCCGCGCGCTCGAGTTCCGCCACCATGGGTCCGCCGGCCGAGGCGACGATGGCGCGCCAGCCGGCGGCGCGCAGCGCCAGCGCGACATCGACCGTACCGCGCTCGACCCCGCCGACATGGAGGGCGGGCAGGAGCTGCAGCACCGTGCGCGCTGCCGGCGGCGCCGGCGCCACCATGCCCAGGCGGGGCTCCATGCTATGTTCGATGTGCAAATCCACGACTCGGGCCAGAGATTACTCCAGGTGAACGGCGAAGGCTTCATCGAAGCGGGGGGCGGCCAGCTCGCCTACGCGCGGATCCCGGGCGACGGCCCGGGCGTCGTCTTCCTCGGCGGCTTCATGTCGGACATGACCGGGACCAAGGCGCTGGCGCTGGAAGCCCACTGCCGGGCGGCCGGCCGGGCCTTCCTGCGCTTCGACTACCGCGGCCACGGCGCCTCCGACGGGCGCTTCGAGGACGGCACGATCGGCGGCTGGGCGGAAGACGCCGTGGCCGCCGTCGACCGACTGACCGCGGGGCCGCAGATCCTCGTCGGTTCCAGCATGGGCGGCTGGCTGATGCTGCTGACCGCCCGCCTCCGGCCGGAGCGGGTGGCGGGCCTGGTCGGCATCGCCGCCGCGCCGGACTTCACCGAGGACCTGATGTGGGAGCAGTTCCCCGAGCCGGTGCGCCGGGTCCTGGCGCGCGACGGCGTCTGGCACGAACCGAGCGAGTATGGCGACCGGCCCTACCCCATCACCCTGCGCCTGATCGAGGAAGGACGGATCCACCTGGTGCTGCGCCGGCCGCTGCCGCTCACCTGCCCGATCCGCCTGATCCACGGCATGTGCGACCGCGACGTGCCGTGGCAGGTCTCGCAGCGGCTGCTCGAGCATGTCGGGACCGCGGACGCCACCCTGACGCTGGTCAAGGACGGCGATCATCGCCTGTCGCGGCCGCAGGACATCGCGCGGATGCTGGACGCCGTCGACGCACTGGCCGCTCATCCGGCGGCGATCGCCGCCAGCCCCTCGCGATAGGTCGGGTAGAGAAGCCGGACCCCGAGTTCGCGCTTGATCCGTCCGTTCGCGATGCGGCGGTTGTCGGCATAGAAGGACCGGGCCATCGGCGACAGGCTCTCCGCCACCGCCGCGAACGGCTCGGCCGGCGGAGGGGCGACGCCCAGCAGCCGGGCGGCATGGGCGACGACCGCTTCGGGGGCGGCCGGCAGGTCGTCGGCGAGGTTGTAGACCGCCCCCGGCCGCGGGTGGGCCATCGAGGCGCGCAGGACCGCCACGATGTCGTCGCGGTGGATGCGGGAGAAGTACTGGCCGGGCTTGACGATGCGGCGGGCGGTGCCGGCGCGGACGAGGTCGACGGCGCTGCGCCCGGGCCCATAGATGCCGGCGACCCGGAAGACATGGACCGGCAGCCCGTGATGGCGCCAGAGGTCGCGCCAGGCTTCCTCCGCCATCAGCCGGTGGCGCCCGCGCGCGCCGCTCGGGCGGGGCGGCGTCTCCTCGTCGACCCAGCCGCCGTCATGATCGCCATAGACCCCGGTCGACGACAGGTAGCCGACCCAGCGCAGCCCCGGCAGGGCGCGGATCGGGGCGGCGAGCGCGGCCAGGACGGGATCGCGGCCGCCTTCGGGCGCAACGGTCGACAGGAGGTGCGTCGTGCCCGCAAGCGCCGCCGGATCGAGCGGCATGTCGGCGGAGAAGCGAAGCACGGCGACCGCGCCCGGCAGCGCCGGCGCCGACGCGCGCACGGTCCCGGCCGCGGCCCAGCCGGCGGCGGCCAGTGCGCTCGCCACGGCGGCGCCGACATAGCCGAGGCCGAAGCAGAAAAAGCGCGGAGTCATGTCTGTCATGACCTCGATCCTGCCCTTCGATTGCGGCGCGGTGACGGCGCTTGACCCACGTCAAGGCGCCCGCGACCGGGACGTGGTGCTTTCGCGTCTCCATCAAGCGAGGGGAGCCGAGCCATGGCCAGTCGGATGAAGGCCGCCATCTTCGTCGAGCCCGGGCGCATCGTGCTGGACGAGAAGCCGATCCCGGAACCGGGCCCGCTCGACGCGGTGATCCGGGTCACCACCACCACCATCTGCGGCACGGACGTCCACATCCTGAAGGGCGAGTACCCGGTCGCGGCCGGCCTCACGGTCGGCCACGAGCCGGTGGGCGTGGTGTGGAAGCTGGGATCGGAGGTCCAGGGCTTCCGCGAGGGCGACCGCGTGATCGCCGGCGCGATCACGCCGTCGGGCCATTCCTACGCCTGCCTCTGCGGCTGCCATTCCCAGGACGGCGCCGGCACCCGGCACGGGTTCAAGGCGATGGGCGGCTGGCGCTTCGGCAACACCATCGACGGCGCCCAGGCGGAGTATCTGCTCGTTCCCGACGCCATGGCCAACCTGGCGCCGGTACCGGACGGCCTGACCGACGAACAGGTGCTGATGTGCCCGGACATCCTGTCGACCGGGCTGAGCGGCGCCGAATCGGGCGGGACCCGGATCGGCGACACGGTGGCGGTCTTCGCCCAGGGGCCGATCGGGCTCTGTGCCACCGCCGGCGCCCGGCTCATGGGCGCGACCACCATCATCGCCGTCGACCGGGTTCCCGAGCGTCTCGCCATGGCCCGCGCGATGGGCGCCGACCACACGGTCGACTTCTCCCGGGTCGACCCGGTCGCCGAGATCATGCGCCTGACCGACGGCCGCGGCTGCGACGTCGCGATCGAGGCGCTGGGCCGGCAGGAGACCTTCGAGGCGGCGCTGCGCGCGCTGCGGCCCGGCGGCACGCTGTCCTCGCTCGGCGTCTATTCCGGCGACCTGACGATCCCGCTGGGCGCCTTCGCCGCCGGCCTCGGCGACTTCCGGATCGTCTCCACCCTTTGCCCCGGCGGCAAGGAGCGGATGCGGCGCCTGATGTCGGTGGTGGCGAGCGGCCGCATCGACGCCAAGCCGCTGGTGACGCACCGCTTCAAGCTCGACGACATCGAGGCCGCCTACGACCTCTTCTCGCACCAGCGCGACGGGGTGCTGAAGGTGGCGATCACGCCGTAACTTGCGCGGCGGCGCGGCGGGAGCGAGTGTGCGCCGCATCATGGCCCATCGCCCGCTCCTCCCGCCGCTCCTCCTCGCCCTCGTCCTCGGCGCGCTGCCCGCCGCCGGCCAGCAGCCGCGCCCCGGCAACGACGAATACGCGCGCTGCATGCGCCTCGCGCGGACCAATGCGACCGAAGCCTTCGAGACCGCGTCGGCCTGGGACGGCCGCGGCGGCGGGCTGCCGGCCCGCCACTGTGCCGCGGTCGCCCTGCTGACGCTGGGCCAGCCGGCGGAGGCCGCCGTCCGCCTGGAGCGGCTGGCGACGGACGGGCGGGGCGACGCCGTGCGCGTGCGCGTCGAACTGCTGCAGCAGGCGGCGCAGGCCTGGCTCGCCGCCCGCATGCCCGAACGGGCGCACGCCGTGCTGTCCCAGGCGGTGAAGATCGCGCCCGACGACGCCGACCTGTGGATCGACCGCAGCGTCGTGCTGGCGACGGCGAAGAACTACTGGGAGGCGATCGACGACCTCAACCGGGCGATCGAACTGGCGCCGCGCCGCGCCGAGCCCCTGGTGCTGCGCGCCACCGCCTATCGCTGGGTGGGCAGCCTGGAGCTGGCCGAGGACGACCTGGCGCGCGCGCTGTCCCTCGACCCGCGCTCGGCCGACGCCCTGCTGGAGCGCGGCATCGTCCGCCGGCTGCGCAACGACCCCGCCGGCGCGCGGGCGGACTGGATCGCCGTGCTGCGGCTCGCCCCCGACGGTCCGGCCGGCGACGCCGCGCGCGCCAACCTGGAGAAGCTCGACGTCCGCGTGGAGCCACCGCGCCGGTGATCCGGCGCACCCGCTCAGAAATCGAGATCGGCGTAGTGGGCCGGCGGCGGGGCGCCCGGCACATGGTCGGCCAGGATCGGCCGGAAGCTCGGGCGCGACTTGATGCGCGCGTACCAATCCTTGGCCGGCTCGCAGTCGGCCCACGGGACGTCGCCGATATAGTCGACCGCCGACAGGTGGGCGGCCGCCGTGATGTCGGCCAGCGAGAACTCGTCGCCGCCCAGCCAGCGCCGCCGTTCCGCCAGTTCGCCGATATAGGCGAGGTGGAAGCGGATCTGCGACAGGCCGAGCCGGATCAGCGCCGAATTCGGCGTCTCGCGCCGGGTCATCCGCTTGATGAGCTTCTCGCCGACCAGCGCGTCGGTCACCTCGCGACCGAACTTGCCGTCGAACCAGCCGACCAGGCGGCGCACCTCGGCGCGGGACCGGGGATCGCGCGGCAGCAGCGGGCGCTGGGGATAGACCTCCTCCAGGAACTCGCAGATCGCCTGGCCGTCGGAGAGCACGATGCCCTGGGGCTCGACCAGCACCGGCACCTCGCCCGAGGGGTTGAGGGCGAGCAGCTCCGGCCGCCGCTCCCACGGCTTCTCGAGCGTCGTCTCGAACGGGATATCCTTCTCGCGCAGGGCGATTCGCACCTTGCGCGAGGCGGCCGAGAGCCAGAAATGGTGCAGCATCCGCATCGTGCCGGCGATTCTAGAGAAAGCCGCCGAGCCGGGCCAAGTCGGACCTTTCGGCGGCGGGTACCCGTGCTAGCCTCCGCCCTCGCGGCGATCGCGGAAGGAGGCGACGGACCATGGCGTTCCAGGAATACGACCGATACGACGCGCTCGGGCTGGCAGCCCTGATCCGCGACCGCCAGGTGTCCGCGGCCGAGGTGCTGGAGGCGGCCATCGCCCGCATCGAGGCGCTCGACGGCCGGCTCAACGCCGTCTCCCACCGGCAGTTCGACCGCGCCCGCCGCGAGGTCTCGCTGGGGCTGCCGCAGGGGCCGTTCCACGGCGTCCCCTTCCTCCTGAAGGACCTCTACGCGCTCGACGCGGGCGAGCCCAGCGGCAATGGCAGCCGCTTCTATGACGGCTTCCTGGCCGACCACAATTCCGAGATCGTGACCCGCTTCCGCAATGCCGGGCTCGCCGTCCTCGGCCGCAGCAACTCGCCGGAATTCGGGCTGGTGCCGACGACCGAGCCCACCCGCTTCGGCCCCACCCGCAACCCGTGGAATCCCGATCGGTCGGCCGGCGGCTCCAGCGGCGGCGGGGCGGCGGCCGTGGCCGCGCGCATGGTACCGATCGCGCACGCGACCGACGGCGGCGGCTCGATCCGCATCCCGGCATCGGCATGCGGGCTGGTCGGGCTGAAGCCGACGCGCGCCCGCTGCCCGATGGGCCCCGACGTCGGCGAGGGCTGGAACGGCCTGTCGGCCGGGCTCGTGGTCAGCCGCAGCGTGCGCGACACCGCTGCCGCCCTCGACGCCGTCGAAGGCCCGGCGGTCGGCGACCCCTACGCCTGCCCGCCGAAGGCCCGCCCCTTCCTGTCGGAGGTGGCGGCGAGCCCGGGCCGGCTGCGCATCGCGCTGTCGACGGCGGTGCCGCCGGGCGTGACGGTCGATCCGGACTGCATGGCCGCCGTCCAGGATGCGGCGAAGCTCTGCGCCGAACTGGGCCACGTCGTCGAGGACGCGGACCCGCCGGTCGACCACGAGGCGCTGTGGCACGCCTTCGAGGTCCTCGTCTGCTCGCACGTCGCCAATACCGTGAACCTGCGCGAGGCAGCACTCGGCCGCGCCGTGCGGCCCGACGAGCTGGAACGGTCGACGCTCGCCTTCCTCGAGATCGGCCGCCACCGGGTGTCGGGGGCGGACTACGCGCGGGCGATCCTGACCATCCACGGGCTCGGCCGGCGTCTCGGCGCCTTCATGGAGCGCTACGACCTGATGCTGACGCCGACCCTGGCCAAGCCGCCGGTGCGTCTCGGCGAGATCGACATGGGGGCGATGGACGCCGAGACCTACCGCGAGCGCCTGCGCGCCTACATTCCCTTCACCCCGATCGAGAACGCAGCCGGGCTGCCGGCGATCTCCCTCCCCCTCGCCTGGAACGGCGAAGGGCTGCCGATCGGCGTCCATTTCGTCGGCCGCTATGCCGACGAGGCGACGCTGCTGCGGCTGGCGGCGCAGCTCGAGCAGGCCCGCCCCTGGGCCGGGCGGCGGCCGCCGATCTCCTGACCGGCGGCGGCCCCGGACGCGCTACGGCAGCAGGCGCTCGGCGATCTGCACGGCGTTCAGCGCCGCGCCCTTGAGGAGTTGGTCGCCGGCGACGAACAGCATGACCGAGCGGCCCGAGGGGTCGCTGGCGTCGTGGCGGATGCGGCCGACCAGGACGTCGCCCTGGCCCGAGGCTTCCCGCGGCATCGGGAAGTGGTTGCGGGCGACGTCGTCGACGAGCCGCACCCCGGGTGCCGCCGCCAGTGCCGCACGGACCTCGTCGAGCCCGACCGGCCGGCCGAACTCGACCGTCATCGCGATCGAGTGGGCGCGCAGGACCGGCACGCGGACGCAGGTGATGCCGACGCGCAGTCCGGGCTCGCCCAGGATCTTGCGCAGTTCCTGCATCACCTTCGCCTCCTCGCCGTTGCTGCCGGTCACCGGATCGACCGCGGTGTCGTGGCTGAAGAGGTTGAAGGCGTAGGGATGCGCCAGCACCGTGTTGGCGTAGTGGCGCCCCTCGAGATAGGCGGCCGTCGACGCCCGCAGCTCCTCCATCGCCGCCGCGCCGGCGCCCGAGGCCGCCTGGTAGGTGGCCGCGACGACGCGGGCGATCGGGCTCACCTGGTGCAGCGGCCACAGCGGCACCGCGGCGATGATCGCGACGCAGTTGGGGTTGGCGATGATGCCGCGATGGCCCTCGGCGGCCGCCTGGTTGACCTCCGGCACGACCAGCGGCACGTCGGCGTCCATGCGGAAGGCCGAGGAATTGTCGACGACGATCGCCCCGGCCGCGGCGGCGAGCGGCGCATAGCGCTTCGAGATGCCGCTGCCGGCGGAGAAGAGCGCGAGGTCGATGCCGGCGAAGCTGTCCTCGCCGAGCGCCTCGACCGCCAGCGTCTGGTCGCGGAAGAGCACCGTCCTGCCGGCCGAGCGCGGCGAGGCGAGGAGCCGCAGCCGGGACAGCGGAAAGCCGCGGTCCTCGAGACAGGCGATCAGCTCGACGCCGACCGCGCCGGTGGCGCCGACGACGGCGACGGCGGGCTGGGCGGGAAGGCGCCGGCGCGCCGCATGATCGGCGGCGGCGGCGAAATGCGGGTCGGCCAAATGCGGGTCGGCCAAATGCGGGTCGGCCAAATGCTGGTCGGGGCTCATGCTCGTCATCCTCTCGTTCGGTCATGAACCCGGCGGAGGAAGGACCCGGAAAAGCGAAGGGCCCCACCAGTCCGGCGGGGCCCTTCGGTTCTTCGCTCTGTCGCCTTTCGTCAGCGCACGCGCAACCGGAGCCGCCCCGCGGAGGGCTTCTTGGTGGTGGTGGTGCGCTTGAGCATCTGGGCGAACATGCGGGCCGGGACCATAAGGAGGCGCTGTCGGAGCTGTCAACGGCGGAGTTCCCACGGCCTTGTCAGCCGTCGGCGAAGGGCGCCTACTGCGAGGGCAACGAGAACAGGGGAAGGAGCCCCATGGCCTATCGCATTTCCGCTGCCGACGCGACCGGCGCGATCGCCCTCGAGCGCACGACCGCCGCCGGCGCCCTCAAGAAGGCGCGCGAACTGGAAGCCGCCGGCTTCCGCAACGTCCGCATCGTCGACCCGGACGACCGCGAGCACGAGGTGGCGACCTTCGCCGAACAGCTGGCCGCGCAGCCCGCCTAGGGGCGGCCGGCGGCGGCCGGGGGGTCAGTCGTCCCCGGTCGCCGCCGCCGCCACCGGCCGCTGGAACGGCTGGGGCAGCTTCGACACCACTTCCTTCGGCACCACCTGCCAGAAGTGGGCGATCTCGGTCTCCCAGTCGTTGAGGAGCTGGGCCGCAAAGCGCGACTGGGTCTCGCGGACATGCTCGGCCACGAGGTCGCGCAGCACGCCGTCCCAGTACGGCATCTCGACCCGGCCCCAGAGCAGGGTGTCCGGATTGACCCGCACCGGGAAGCGCTCGTTCCGGTCGTAGACGAAGGCCATGCCGCCCGTCATGCCGGCGCCGAAATTGTCGCCGACGTCGCCGAGGACGACGCAGGTGCCGGCGGTCATGTACTCGCAGCCGTTCGAGCCGCAGCCCTCGACGACGGCCACCGCGCCCGAGTTGCGGACGGCGAACCGCTCGCCCGCCTGGCCGGCGGCGAACAGCCGGCCGGCGGTGGCCCCGTAGAGGACGGTGTTGCCGATGATCGTGTTCTCGTTGGTGGCGAGCGGGCTCGCCGTCATCGGCCGCAGCACGATCGTGCCGCCGGAGAGGCCCTTGCCGACATAGTCGTTGGCGTCGCCGAAGACCTCGAGCTTGAGGCCCTGGACCGCGAAGGCGCCGAGCGACTGGCCGGCCGAGCCGCGCAGCCGGACGGTGATGTGCCCCGGCTGCAGCCCGGTCATCCCGAAGCGCCGCGTCACCATCGAGGACAGGCGCGTGCCGACGGCGCGCTGCGTGTTCCGGATGTTGTAGGTGAGCTGCATCTTCTCGCCGGCGTCGAATAGCGCCCTTGCGTCGTCGAGCATCTGGGCGTCGAGGGTGTCCGGCACCTCGTTGCGGCCCTCCAGCGTGCAGTAGCGCGCGTTCCCGCCCGGATCGGGCTCGACCAGGATCGGGTTGAGATCGAGATCGTCGAGGTCGGCGCTGCCGCGGCTGACCTGGGCCAGCAGTTCGGTGCGCCCGATCACCTCCTCCAGCGAGCGGGCGCCGAGGCCGGCCAGGATCTCGCGGACCTCCTCGGCGACGAAGCTGAAGAGGTTGACCACCTTCTCGGGCGTGCCCTCGAACTTGGCGCGGAGCGCCTCGTCCTGCGAGCAGATGCCGACCGGGCAGGTGTTGGAGTGGCACTGGCGGACGAGGATGCAGCCCATCGCCACCAGCGAGGCCGTGCCGAGCCCGTACTCCTCCGCCCCCAGGATGGCGGCGATGACGACGTCGCGACCGGTCTTGATGCCGCCGTCGACGCGCAGCCGGACGCGGTGGCGCAGGCGGTTCAGCACCAGCACCTGGTGGGCTTCGGTCAGCCCCATCTCCCAGGGCATGCCCGCATACTTGATGCTCGACTGCGGGCTGGCGCCGGTGCCGCCGGAATGGCCCGAGATCAGGATCACGTCGGCCTTGGCCTTGGCGACGCCCGCGGCGATGGTGCCGATGCCCGAGCGCGCCACGAGCTTCACGCAGACCTTGGCGTCGGGGTTGATCTGCTTCAGGTCGTAGATGAGCTGCGCCAGGTCCTCGATCGAGTAGATGTCGTGGTGCGGCGGCGGTGAGATCAGCATGACGCCGGGCGTCGAATGGCGCAGGCGGGCGATCATCTCCGAGACCTTGAAGCCGGGAAGCTGGCCGCCCTCGCCCGGCTTGGCGCCCTGCGCCACCTTGATCTCGATCTCGCGGCAGTTGTTGAGGTACT
>NZ_JAYSFE010000017.1:0-50532 GCF_041913585.1 Allostella sp. | reverse complement strand
CTGGACCGACGCCCCCGGCGGCCGGATGCGGGTGCCGGACGGCCCCGGCCTCGGCTGCGACCCCGACCCGGCGGTCATCGCCGCCTGCCGTGCCTGACCATCATCCGGAACTGGAGTCCTCCCCGATGCGGATCGGCCTCTTCATCCTGCAGCAGATGCGCGACCGCTCGGTCGCCCCCGCCCGCGTCGTCGACGACGCGATGCGACAGGCCGTCCTGGCCGAGGAACTGGGCTTCGACACGGTGTGGTTCGCCGAGCACCATTTCGCCAATCTCGGCATGTGTCCGTCGCCGCTGCTGGCGGCCGGACATGCCGCCGCCCGGACCAGCCGCATCCGCCTCGGCACCGGGGTCGTGGTCCTGCCCCTCTACAATCCGATGCGGCTCGTCGACGAGATCGCCTATGTCGACCTGCTGTCGGGCGGACGGCTCGACCTCGGCATCGGCAGCGGCAGCCACCAGCACGAATTCACCGGCCTCGGCATCCCGATCGCGGAGGCCCGGGAGCGCTTCGGCGAGGTGCTGGACGTGATCGACATGGCGCTGGAGCACGGCCGGGTCGAGTATCGCGGCCGGCACTTTGCCGTGCCGGCGAGCTGGCTGCCGCTGCGGCCGGCGCAGAGCCCCGTGCCGGTCTACCTGGCGGGGCTGGCCCGGGATCCGGCGATGATCGCCCGCACGGTCGAACGCCGCTACACCCCGTTCGTCTCGGCGATGTGGATGCCGCCCGCCGCGGTCGCCCAGGTGCGCCAGCCCTTCGACGCCGCCCGCCGCGCCGCCGGCCGCGACCCCGCGGCCGAGCCCTTCGCCATCCAGCGCCTCGTCTACGTCACCGACGATCCGGCCGACGCCGAGGAGGCGGCCCGGCGGGCGATCTACACCCACCGGCTGGTCGCGACCCTGAAGGCCGGCACCGGCCGCTTCGACGAGGGCTACGTCGCCGAGGTGGCCGGGGAGCACGATCCGACCCCGGAGGAGGTGCTGGAGAAGGCGATGATCGGGCCGCCTGAGCGCGTGATCGCCATGCTCCAGGAGGACATGGCCGTGGTCGGCCCCAGCCATCTCAGCCTGTTCATGAACTTCGGCGGCATGGAGCACGAGCGCGTCGCGCGCTCGATGCGGCGCTTCATGACCGAGGTGCGGCCGCACCTGTCGCGCCCGGCGGGCGGAGCGCTCGCCGCGCAATGAAGGCCGACGGCTGGACGCCCGGGGCCTATGTCCGGCACCCCGGCGAGCCGGAGTGGGGCCTGGGCCAGGTCCAGTCGGCCATCGGCGACCGGGTCACGGTGAACTTCCAGCACCGCGGCAAGGTCCTGATCGACATCTCGGTCGTCCGGCTCGTCGCCGCCCGCCCGGAGGAGGACGCAGGATGAACCAGGCCACGCTCCATGCCGCCCTGCTCGACGGCGTGTCCGACGCGCCCGCACGTCGGGTGGTCCTCGGCGTCAACTGGGTGCTGGTCGAGGGCCCTGCCGGCACCGGCCTCGCGCATGCGCCGCCGCGCGGCGCGCCCGGCTGCCGGCCCCTCGCCCAGGCGGGTCGGCTCGCCGGGACGCCGCTCAGCACCCTGGCGGCCGGCGTCGGCTCCGACAACCCGTTCGAGGTCGCGGTCGCGATCGCCGCTGCCAACGCCCATCACAACCGGCCGGACCTCGCCGGCGAGGCCGGCAACGCGATCGAGGCGGCGGGGCGGGAGTCCGGCCGGGTCGTCGTCGTCGGCCGCTTCCCGGGGCTGGAACGGTCGCTGCCCCATGCCGCGGTGATCGAGCGCTCCCCGGGGCCGGGCGATCACCCCGAATCGGACGCGCCGGAACTGATCGGTGCGGCCGACCTCGTGCTCGTCACCGCGTCCACCCTCGGCAACGGCTCGCTCGCCGGCATCCTCGACCTCGCCCGCTGTACGCGCGTCGTCCTGGTCGGCCCGGGCACGCCGCTCGCGCCGGCACTCTTCGCGTGCGGCATCGAACGGCTGGCCGGCATGGTCGTCGACGATCCCGAGACGGCCGCCCGGGTGGTGATGGAGGGTGGCGCCGTCCGCCAGCTGCGACCGGCCGGCCGCAATCTCACGATCGCCCGGCCAGGAGCAGCTGCGCCGCCACCAGGTCGTCCGGCCGGTTGACGTTGAAGAACGGATCGCCGCCGTCGCCGCCCGCGAACTCGACCCGCTCGGCGGCGACGGCCCGCGCCCAGTCCTCGACCCGGCGCAGCCCTTCGATCGCGAGCGCGCGCCGCAGTCGCAGGCGCGCCGCCACCGGCCACAGGCCGAAGACGGGATGGAGCCGGCCGCCGGACGCCGCGCAGGCGGCTCCCGGCTTGGCGGCGAGGCGCGCCACGAGGTCGGAAGGGAAGAATGGCGTATCGCCGGCGAAGCTCGCCAGGCGGTCCGCCGCCGGATGCTCGGCGGCCGCCCACTCGAGCCCGGCGAGGATGCCGGCGAGCGGTCCGGCATGCCCCGGCAGGTCGTCGGCCAGGTCGTCCGGCAGGACCGGCAGCCCGAAGCGGGCGAAGCGCCCCGGGTCGCCGTTGGCGCTGATCGCCAGGGCCGCGACCTGCGGCCGGGCGAGCGCCACGACGCGGTCGAGCAGCGTCGCCCCCGCCAACGGCAGCAGCACCTTGTCCCCGCCCCCCATGCGGCGCGCCTGTCCGCCCGCGAGGACGATGCCGACGATCGGTCCCATGCCCCTCACCTATGCCCCGCCCGCCCCTGCGCCGGCAAGGCGGCAATTTGCTGGACGGCTCCCGCCGCAGGCCGGATAACCGCCCCCGCCATGGTCGCGCCCCGCATCGCCTTCGTCGCCGCCGAGACCGAGCCCGCCCGGGAGGCGATGGCCGAGCTCGAACGGCTCTATGCCCATGTCCCGGTCGAGCGGGCGGACATCATCGTCGCGCTCGGCGGCGACGGCCTCCTCCTGGAGACGCTGCACCGCTGCATGGACCGGCGGGTGCCGATCTTCGGCATGAACCGGGGCACGGTCGGGTTCCTGCTCAACCCCTACTCGCCGCACGGGCTGGTCGAGCGGATCGCCGACGCCGACGCGGTCACCCTGCATCCGCTGCGCATGCGGGCGACGACGATCGCCGGCGAGCGCCGCGAGGGCCGCGCCATCAACGAGGTGTCGCTGCTGCGCGAGACCCGGCAGTCGGCCAAAATCCGCATCCGCATCGATGGCATCGTCCGGCTCGACGAACTGGTCTGCGACGGGGTGCTGGTGTCGACGCCGGCCGGCAGCACCGCCTACAACCTGTCGGCGCACGGCCCGATCATCCCGCTCGGTTCCGAGGTGCTGGCGCTCACCCCGATCAGCGCCTTCCGCCCCCGGCGCTGGCGCGGCGCCCTGCTGCCGCACGGCGCCCAGGTGCATTTCGAGATCCTGGAACCCGACAAGCGGCCGGTCAGCGCGGTCGCCGACTTCACCGAGGTCCGCGACGTCGTCGCCGTCGAGGTCTCGGAGGATCGGACGACGGCGATGACCCTGCTGTTCGACCGCGAGATGAACCTCGCCGAGCGCATCCTGAAGGAACAGTTCCAGCCCTGACGACAGGTCGGGCGCCCGGGAACCGATCCCCTTCCCGCCGGCTGCCGGCGGGAAGTGGGCGACGGCGATCACACCACCCGGAAGTTCTTGAACTGCCAGGGGTCGTGCTGGTCGACCTCCTCCGGGAAGAGGACGCCGCGGTCGCGCAGCGGGGTCCAGTCCCCGTACTGCCCGACGAGGTTGCCGAGATAGGGGGTCATGATCTCGAACATCCGATCGTGGTCGATCTCGTCGGCCTCGACCAGACCGGCCCTCGGGTTCTCGATCGCCCACACCATCCCCGCCAGCACGCCGACCGTGACCTGGAGGCTGGTGGCGTTGTTGTGCGGGACGAGCGCGCGGGTCTCGTCGATGGTCAGGCGCGAGCCGTACCAGTAGGCCTTCCGGGCGTGGCCGAGCAGCAGCACGCCGAGCTCGTCGATGCCGCTCACCACCTCGTCGACCATCAGCCGCTGCCGCTCCTGCTGCTGCCAGTTGCGGCCGGCAAGCTCATGCACCGACAGCACCGCGTCGTCGCACGGGTGATAGGCGTAATGGACGGTCGGCCGGTAGAGCGCCTGCCCGTCCTCTCCCTTCACCGTGTAGTAGTCGGCGATCGAGATCGACTCGTTGTGGGTGATGAGAAAGCCATGGATGGTGCCGGCGAGCGGCGTCCAGGTCCGCACCCGGGTCGAGGCGCCGGGCCGCATCAGGTAGATGGCCGCGCCGCAGCCGTTCTCGTGCCGGGCGCCGTCTGCCGGGAAATGCCGCTCGTGCGTGCCCCAGCCGAGCTCGGCCGGCTGGCAGCCCTCGCTGACGAAGCCGTCGATCGACCAGGTATTGACGAACTCGCCCGGCCGCTTCGGCGTCAGCGAGACCTGGGTGTCGCGCTCGGCGATGTGGATCACCTTGACGTCGAGCCGGCGGGCGAGTTCCGCCCAGCCCGCCCGGTCGCCGGGCGCCGTCGCCGGGACGCCGGTGTCGCGGGCGATGTCGAGCAGCGCCCGCTTGACGAAGTAGGAGACGATCCCGGGATTGGCACCGTGCGTGATCACCGCGGTCGGGCCGCCTTCGGAGCGGCGCTTCAGGTCGAGCGCCGTCTCGCGCAGGCCATAGTTCGAGCGCTGCGAGTAGCTCAGGCTCGGGTCCGTGTAGCCGCCGGGCCAGGGCTCGATGCAGGTGTCGATGTAGAGCGCGCCGATCTCCTGGCAGAGTTCGATCAGCGCGATGCTCGACACCTCGACCGACAGGTTCACCAGGAAGTCGCCCACGCCCAGCATGGGGCGCAGCACGTCGGCATAGTTCTCCCGCGTCAGCGGCTGTTCGACGAAGCGCACGCCGTATTCCGCCGCCACGTCCCGGCCGCGATCGTCGGCGGTGACGATGGTGACCTGATGCGGGGCGACCTCGATGTGCCGGAAGATGAGGGGCAGCACCCCCTGGCCGATGCTGCCCATGCCGACCATGACGATCTTCCCCGTGAAACGGACGTGCTTCATTCAATGTCCTCCTCGCCGGCCGGCGGCCGGCATCCTGGTGGTGGTGCGCCGTTCAGGCGGCGATGGCGATCAGGTCGTAGCCCGGCGTCTCGAGGAGCGGGCGGTCGCGGACCTCGACCAGCCGCGCCTGGTCGAAGCCGTTGAAGGCGGTGCGCAGGGAGCTGCCGTAGGCGCCGAGCTGGCCGAGCTCGATCCAGTCGCCCTCGCCCGCGTCGGCGGGCAGGACGAAGGGACCGGCCATGCGGTCGGCGCTGTCGCAGGTCGGGCCGAAGAAGGCGAAGCCGGCCTGCTCGGCCGCTGCCGTCCGGTCGAGCCGGATCAGCCGCGCCGGGAAGCGGAAGCCGGGCGCGCCCGCGTCGGACAGGCTGCCATAGACACCGTCGTTGACGAACAGCGTCTCGCCCCGCCGGTGCTGGACCTGGACGACGAGCGAGACCCCGGGCGCCACCAGCGCGCGGCCGGGCTCGGCCCAGAGGCGGCAACCCCGGGCGGCCAGCGTCGTCGCCGCGAACGCGTCGGCGATCGCGCCCATGAACGCCGCCAGCGGCGGCGGGGTGACGTCCGGGTAGCTGACCGGGAAGCCGCCGCCGACATCGAGCACGTCGACCGCGACCCCCGCCGCGCGCGCGACCTCGTCGGCCAGCGCGATCGCCCGGGCATAGGCGGCCGGCTCCATGCACTGCGAGCCGACATGGAAGCAGATGCCGACGCGGTCCGCGACCGCGCGGGCGCGGCGCAGCAGCGCCACGGCCGCCGCCGGCTCCGCACCGAACTTGCCCGAGAGGTCGTAGAGCGTCTCGGCCTTGGGCGGCACCAGGCGCACGAAGAGGCCGAGCCCGGGCGCGCCGCCGGTCTCCGCCACGATCTTCTCGAGCTCCTCCGCCGAGTCGAGCGAGAAGTCGCGGACGCCGTGGTCGAACCAGGCCGCGCGGATCGCCGCGCGCGCCTTGACCGGATGCATGTAGTGGATCTCGGCGTCGGCGAAGAGCTGGCGCACCAGACGGATCTCCGCCGGCGAGGCGCAGTCGAAATGGCGGACGCCGCCGGCATGGAGCGCGCGCAGCACCGCCGGCTCCGGATTGCACTTCACGGCATAGAGCACGTCGCCCGGGAAGGCGCCGACGAACGAGCGCGCCGCCGCGGCGAGGACCCCCGGGCGCAGGCAGTGCAGGGGCTCGTCCGGCCGGTGGGCGCGGACGATCTCGTCGACGAGCGGCAGGCGCTGGGTGCCGCGAATCCCCCGGCCGGCGACAGGACGGCGCAGCGGCGAAACCGCGGAACGGTGACGCAGTTCGGTCATGGCATCCTCCCGAGGCCCCGCCCATCCAAGGGCGAGGTCGGTACAACGGCCATCAATGGGCCGATCGATTTCCGGAAACAGGCGACGACGGACAGCGGCGGGCCCTAGGGGGCCGGCCGGGCGTCGTCACCTCGAATCAAGACGGGATGCGTGCGCTCCCGCGCGGGTCGCAACCATGTCCACCTCCCTCTCGGGACCGGCCCACTGTTGACCGGTTCTGCCAAAAAGGACGCGTCCGTCGTTACTTACCCCGGGGGGCATAGGCACGTGCGTGTGCGTCAGTACGGCGCCGGATATACGGATTTTCCGCCCGATTGCAAGACGCTTTCGCGGCTGCAACAGAATGTTCAGGAAAGCCGGTCCCGCATCAGGTCCGAGACCGCGCTGGCGGCCGCGTCGCCACGCGCATCGAGGCCGGCGACGACGGCCTCGCGGTCGGAGACGGGACGATTCTGGCTGAGCTTCATCTTCCCTTCGACCGACGTGATTTCGAGCCTCAGGCCGACGATGCCCTTGAGTTGCGCCCGGACGAATTCGTCCGGCGCGTCGCTCACCTGCCACGGCGTCGCGAACGACGCCTCGTGGACGTCGGTCAGCCGCCGGACGATGTCGAGCACGGCGTCGGCATCGTGCAGCACCACCAGCCGCCCGGTGACGTGGACGACGGCATAGTTCCAGGTCGGCACGACCCGGCCGTGCTCGCGCTTGCCCGGATACCAGCCGGGCGAGACATAGGCGTGCGGACCGCCGAAGATCGCCAGCGCCGGCTTGTCGAGGTCGCTCTGCCGCCATTGCGGGTTGGCGCGCGCGACGTGGCCGATCAGCGCGCCGTCCGGGGCCGGCTCGGGCATCAGCAGCAGCGGCAGATGGCTGACGATCGGCCCCTCGGCACCGGCGGTGACCAGCGTCGCGAAGGCGGTGCGGCGGATCTGGTCGTCGAGGACGGCGCGGTCCTGCTCGCGGAAGTGCGGCGGATTGTAGAGCATGTCTGGCCTCCGGTTCCGCCTGACCCTATACGCTGCGCGGCATCGCGGATAGATGGGGCCGCCTCCTGCCAGGGCCGATGGTCTGGGCTATCCTGGCCGTCCTCCTGCACCCGGGGAATGCCGCCTGGACGACCACCCGATCCTGCTCCGCCGCGCCCTCGAACTGCACCGGCGCGGCGACACCGCCGCCGCCCGGCCGCTCTACGAAGCGATCCTCCGCGACCGGCCCGACCACGCCCAGGCGGCCTACATGCTGGGCCTGCTGCACAGTTCCGAGGGTCGGCCGGCGGCCGCGGTGCCCCTGCTGGCGCTGGCCGCCCGCCTGCGCCCCGACCGAGCCGTCGCCCACGAGGCCCTGGGCAATGCGCTGCACCGGCTGGGCCGGGCGGGCGAGGCCGAGGCGGCCTGGCGGCGGGCGCTCGAGCTGCGCCCGGACCATCGCCGTCTGACCCGAGAACTGGCGGACCTGCTGCGGGCGCAGGGTCGGCACGACGAGGCCACAACCCTCCTCCGGCAGGCGCTCGACGCCGGCGCCGACGATCCCGCGCTGCGCCTTCGCCTCGCCGAAGCGTCGCTGTCGGCAGGCTCGTTCGAGGCGGCGCAGGCGGCGGCCCGTCAGATCCCGGACGGCGTGCCGGAGAAGGTCGGCGCCCTCCGCGTCGAGGGCGACGCGCTGCTCCGGCTCGACCGCGCCGCCGAGGCGCTGGCGACGTTCCGACGGCTCGTGGACCTCGCGCCCGGCCGCTGGGACGGGCCGAACGGCCTCGGCCTCGCGCTCAATCGCCTGGGCCGCTGGGACGCGGCCGTCCCGGAATTCGAACGGGCCGCAGCCCTCGCACCCGCGCGTCCCGAACCGCTGGTCAACCTCTCCTCCGCGCTCGACCGCCAGGGCCGCCTCGACGAAGCGGTGGCCGCCGCCAGGGCCGCCCTCGACCGCGACCCCGACCTCGCCGAGGCGCATTTCAACCTGGGGGTCGCGCTCGCCGGCCTCGGACGGGATGCGGAGGCGGTCGTCGCCTACGATCGGGCGGTCGACCTGCGCCCGGACGAGGCCGAGTTCCGCTTCAACCGCTCGCACTGCCACTTGGCCCTGGGCGATCTCGAATCCGGCTGGGCCGACTTCGCCTTCCTGTGGAGCGAGCGGCGGATGCGCCGCCGTCCCTATCCGCAGCCGCTGTGGGACGGCGGCCCCGTCGCCGGCCGCGTCGTCGTCTGGGGCGAGCAGGGGATTGGCGACGAGGTGCTGGCGGCCGGCCTCCTCGGCGACCTCGCGGCAGCGAGCCGGGGCGTCGTCGTCGAATGCGATCCGCGCCTCGTGCCGCTGCTCGGCCGCTCCCATCCCGACCTGACCATCGTTCCGCGACGGCCGGAGGCGGACCCGGCCGGCCTCGCGCCGGACGTGGTGTGCCAGGCGCCGATGGTCTACCTGCCGATGTACCTGCGGCGAAGCTGGGACCGCTTCCCGGACCACGCGGGATACCTGACCGCCGATCCCGAGCGGGTCGCAAGCCTGCGCCGACGCTATGGCGGGCCGCGAGCCGGCCGGATCGTCGGCATCTCCTGGCACAGCGCCAACCGCAGCCTCGGACGCCACAAGTCGCTCGACCTCGCCGACTGGGCGCCGATCCTGTCGGTTCCCGGGATCACCTTCGTCAGCCTGCAGTACGGCCCGGTCGACGCTGCCGCCGGAACGCCCGTGCGCGTCGATCCGGAGATCGATCCGCTCCTCGATGTCGACGGCTTCGCCGCCCAGGTCGCCGCCATGGATCTCGTCGTCACCGTCAGCAACTCGACGGCGCATTTCGCGGGCGCGCTCGGCCGCCCCTGCTGGCTGATGCTGCCGCGGACCCGGGGCCTGCTCTGGTACTGGCTGATGGGTCGCGGCGACCGCAATCCCTGGTACCCGTCGATCCGCGTCTTCCGGCAGCAGAGCCAGGGCGAATGGGCCGAAGTGATCGCGCGCGTCGCCGCGGCTATCCGTGACGGATGATCCGGAACCCTTCGGACGGCTCCGGCGGCTCGAAGTGGCGATCGAACAGCGCCAGCGTCGCGTCGTCGACCTGGTACTCGTGCTGCCCGGAGGCGTTCCGCAGGGCGAGGCGGGCCCGGCGCTCGCCGTCGTCGATATCGACGACGTGCAGTTCGTGGTCGGCGTCACCGCCCTCGAAGACGGTCCGCATCCAGGCCCGCACAAGCCGCGTGTTGGCGGGCCAGTCGAGCACGATCGACAGGTCCGCCCGCAGGATCGCCGCCAGATGGTCGCCCATCGCCTCGCGAAGGCGCGGCGACACGCGCGCATAGTCCTCGATGTTGCGGATCTCGTCGGGCCAGAGGCTGGCCATGAAGCGATCCTGGGCGACCAGGATCGTCGCCGGTCGCTGCGCGAGGCGCGCGGCCAGGGTCGACTTGCCCGCCGCGATCCTGCCACACAACATGAACAGGGTTGCCATGCGCGCGTCGCTCCCCCGCCGACTAGTCCGGGCGGAAGTGACTGAGATATTCGAAGGCGAAGGTCGCCGCCGCCAGCGCGGTGATCTCGGCCGTGTCGTAGGGCGGACTGACCTCGACCACGTCCATGCCGCGCCAGTCGATGCCGCCGAGCCGGCGCAGCACCGCCTGCGCCTGCCAGGTCCAGAGCCCGCCGATCTCGGGCGTGCCGGTGCCGGGCGCCTGCGACGGATCGATCGCGTCGATGTCGAAGGTGAGGTAGGTCGCGCCGTCGCCGGCGACCCGGCGGATGCGCTCGACGATGCCCTCGACGCCGATGCGGTGGCACTCCTCGGCCGGCAGGATCGTCACCCCCTGCCCCACCGTCCAGTCCCAGACGTCGCGGCCGACCGGCGAGCGGATGCCGACCTGCACCATCCGGCGCGGATCGACGATGCCCTCGCGGATGGCATGCCAGAAGACCGACCCGTGCCCCATCGGCTGGCCGAAACTGTCGGGCCAGGTGTCGACATGGGCATCGAAATGGACGAGCCCGAGCGGCCCCGTCCGCCGGGCGAGCGCGCGCAGCAGCGGCAGGGTGACGGTGTGGTCGCCGCCGAGGGCGACAAGGTGGCCGGCGAGCGCCGTCGCCCGTGCCTCGATCCGGCGCAGGCTCTCGCCGATGTCGCCGAGCAGGATCTCGAAGTCGCCGATGTCGGCGATGTCGAGCGCGGCCGGGCTCGCCCAGTTCGCCGGGTTGACGCCGTCGACCAGCATCCGGCTGGCGCCGCGGATCGCCGCCGGCCCGAAGCGGGTGCCGGCGCGATTGGTTGTGCCGATGTCGTAGGGCACGCCCGCGACCACGAAGCGTGCCGCGGGGTCGTGCCGCAGCGTGCCGAGGAAGGTGGGCGGAGTGGCGAAGGTCGGGTTCACGTCCGCCGCGCCAGGAAGCCGACGATGTCGGCGGTGAGCCGCGTCAGGTCGGCCTGGAGCTGATCGAAGCGCGGAATCTTCCGGTGCGCGTCCTCGTCCATGTAGAGCGCGCGGTTGAGCTCGATCTGCAGGCTGTGGCGCCCCTCCGCCGGCCGGCCATGACGGCGCACGATCTCGACGCCCTTGTAGGGGTCGTTGACCTTGACCGAATAGCCCATGGCGGCGACGCGCTCGGCGACGAAGCGGGTGAAGTCGGGCTCGCAGGTGGTCCCGTCCCGGTCGCCCAGCACGAAGTCGGCCCGCGGGGTGCCGTCGCCGTCGACCGAGCGCTTGTTGCCGGTCGCCTGCATCGAATGGCAGTCGATGTGCCAGACCTTGCCGAAGCGCGCGCGGGCGGCATCGACCGCCTGGTCGAGCGCCGCGTGGTAGGGCCGCCAGTAGCCGTCGATCCGGGCCTGGACCTCGGCGACCGAGAGCTTGCGGTCGTAGATCGGCACCTCGCCCTTGATGAGCCGCCAGATCAGGCCGACGCCGCGGTCCGACTTGTCGCCGGGTGCGAGCGGCCCCGGCCAGGGCTCGTCGAGCAGCGCCGGGTCCATGTCCTCGAGCGCCCGGTTGGGGTCGATATAGGCGCGCGGGAAGCCGGCCGCGACCATCGTCGCGCCGAGGCCGGCCGCCCCGCTCCACAGCTCGTCGACCCAGGCATCCTCCGCCTGTCGCAGCAGCGCCGGGTCGCAGGCGGCGCCGAAGTCGGCGGGATAGGTGGCGCCGCTATGCGGCGAATCGAGCACCAGCGGCACCGGCCCGGCGCTCGGCGGGCGGACGAAGACGGGCTGTGGCATCGGTCAGCTCTGGTCGTTCAGGTGGCAGGCGGAGAGATGGCCCGGCGCCACTTCGCGCAGCGCCGGCACCTCGCTGCGGCAGCGCGGCATGGCGAACGGGCAGCGCGGGTGGAAGTGGCAGCCGGGCGGCGGGTCGAGCGGCGACGGGATCTCCCCCTTGACCGGCTCGAACTGCTTGCGCCGCGTGTCGATGCGCGGCACCTCCTCCAGCAGCGCCCGGGTGTAGGGGTGGTTGGCGCGCACGAACAGTTCCTCGGTCGCCGCGCTCTCGACGACGCGGCCGAGATACATGATGACGACCCGGTCCGAGAGATGCTCGACGACGCCGAGGTCGTGGCTGATGAAGAGGTAGGTCAGCCCGTATTCCTGGCGCAGCTGCATGAAGAGGTTCAGCACCTGCGCCTGGATCGACACGTCGAGCGCGGCGACCGCCTCGTCGCAGACGATGAACTCGGGCTTCACGGCGAGCGCCCGCGCGATGCCGATGCGTTGCCGCTGCCCGCCAGAGAACTGGTGCGGATAGCGCCGGCGATAGGAGGGGTCGAGGCCGACCCGCCGCATCAGGTCGTCGACATAGCGGTCGGCCTCGGCGGCCTTGACGATGCCGTGGACGCGCGGCGCCTCGCCGATGATGTCGGCCACCCGCAGCCGCGGATTGAGCGAGGCGAAGGGGTCCTGGAAGATCATCTGCACGGCGAGCGCCGCCTTGCGCGCGTCGGCGGCAGGCAGATCCTCGACGTTGCGGCCGCGGTACCAGACCGTGCCTTCGCTCGGCTGGTGGATGCCGGCGACGACCCGCCCCAGGGTGGACTTGCCGCACCCGGACTCCCCCACCAGCCCGACGACCTCGCCCTCGTGGACCGTCAGGTCGACCGTGTCGACGGCCCGCACGACCTCCTCCTTGAGACCGGCGCCGAGCAGGTTGGCGACCTTGGCCGCGACGTCGAGCGGCTTCGAGAAGCGCTTGGAGACGCCGCGAAGCTCGATGATCGGCTGGCCGGTCATGCCGCGACGGCCTCCTCCAGGTGCGGGTGGACGCAGCGCGCATG
Organism: Allostella sp.; assembly: GCF_041913585.1. Taxonomy (NCBI): domain Bacteria; kingdom Pseudomonadati; phylum Pseudomonadota; class Alphaproteobacteria; order Rhodospirillales; family Allostellaceae; genus Allostella; species Allostella sp. The sequence continues at coordinate 37,982 of NZ_JAYSFE010000017.1, read as the reverse complement.
GCGCCCGGGTTCGAGCTCGGCCATCGGCGGCGGCAGCGTGCAGGCCTCGTCGGCGCGCGGGCAGCGGGTGCGGAAGCTGCACCCCGAGGGCAGCGAGAGCGGCGACGGCGCCATCCCGGGGATCTGGGCCAGCGGCTGGCCGCGACGGTTGCGGCTCGGCACCGAGCCGATCAGCCCGCGGGTATAGGGATGGAGCGGCCGGTCAAGGACCCGGTCGACCGGCCCCTGCTCGACCACTTTGCCCGCATACATGACGCAGATCTCGTCGGCGAGGCCGGCGACCACCGAGAGGTCGTGGGTGATCCAGATGAGGGCGGTCCCGACCTCGCGGCAGAGCTTCTGCGCCTCGAACAGGATCTGGGCCTGGATGGTGACGTCGAGCGCCGTCGTCGGCTCGTCGGCGATGATGACGTCCGGCCGGTTGAGGAGCGCGATGGCGATGGCGACGCGCTGGCGCATGCCGCCCGAGAACTGGTGCGGATAGGCCTTGAGCCGCTCGTCGGGCGACGGGATGCCGACCTGCCCGAGCGCGTCACGGGCCCGCGCCAGCGCCGTCGGGCGGTCGATCTTCTGGTGGGCCTGCAACGCCTCCACCATCTGCGTATCGATCCGCAGGACGGGGTTCAGCGTCATCATCGGGTCCTGGAAGATCATCGCGATGCGGTTGCCGCGCAGGTCGCGCAGCCGCGCCTCCGAGGCGCTCGCCAGATCCTCGCCGTTGAACAGGATGCGCCCGCCGGCGATGCGCCCGGGCGGATCGACGAGGCCGATGATCGAGAAGCCGGTCACCGACTTGCCGGAGCCCGACTCCCCGACCAGCCCCAGGATGCGCCCCTTGTCGACGGTGAAGGAGACGCCGTCGACCGCCTTCAGCACGCCGGCGCGGGTGTGGAAGTGCGTCTGCAGTTCCTCGACGACGAGGGTGGGCTGGGCGGCGGCCATGGTCACTTCCGCAGCCGCGGGTTGAGGACGTCGCGAAGCTGGTCGCCCACGAGATTGATGCTGACGATGGTGACGAGCAGGGCCACTCCGGGGAAGAAGCTGATCCAGTACTTGCCGCTCAGCATGTACTCGAAGCCGTTGGCGATCAGCAGGCCGAGCGACGGCTCGGTGATCGGCAGGCCGATGCCGAGGAAGGAGAGCGTCGCCTCGAGGGCAATGGCGTGCGCCACCTGCACCGTGCCGACGACGATCAGCGGCGGCAGGCAGTTGGGGAGGAGGTGGCGGAAGACGACGCGGGCGTCGCCGAGGGCGAGGCAGCGGGCGGCCTCGATATACTCCTTGCGCCGCTCGACCAGCGCGGTGCCGCGGATGGTGCGGGCATAGTAGGCCCATTGCACCGCCACCAGCGCGATGATGATCTTGTCGATGCCCTGCCCGAGCACGGCGACCAGGATCAGCGCCAGCAGGATCGCCGGAAACGACAGCTGCAGGTCGACGACGCGCATGATGAGGGTGTCGACGCGGCCGCCGAAATAGGCGGCGAGCAGACCCATCGAGGCACCCAGCATCATCGCCAGCACGCCCGAGGCGACGCCGACCGCGAGGCTGATGCGGATGCCGTAGAGGATGCCGCTCAGCATGTCACGGCCCTGGTCGTCGGTGCCGAGCCAGAAGGTCTGGCCGTCCATGCCCTGGGCTCCCGGCTCGAGCCGGCCGTCCATGATGTCGAGCTGGGTGAGATCGTAGGGATCCTGCGGCGAGATCAGCGGGGCCAGCAGCGCCAGCACGATGATGGTGATGCAGCCGACGAGGCCGGCGACGGCGACGCGGTTCTCGCGGAACTCGATCCAGAAGCGGCGCAGCGGCGACACGACCACGGGCTCGGCCGCCGCCGGCGCCGCCTCGACCCGGTCGGGGGTGGTGACGGTCACGACTTCATCTCCTTGAGCCGCACCCGCGGATCGAGCACCGAGTAGAGGATGTCGACCACCAGGTTGATGACGATGAACATCGAAACGGTGATGAGCAGGTAGGCGACGATCACCGGACGGTCGAGCTGGTTGATGCTGTCGATGATGAGCTTGCCCATCCCCGGCCAGGAGAAGATCGTCTCGGTCACGACCGCAAACGCGATCACCGACCCCAGTTCGAGGCCGAGGATGGTGACGACCGGGATCATGATGTTCTTCATGACGTGGACGAAGATCACGCGGCCGGTCGAGAGGCCCTTGGCACGCGCGAACTTGACGTAGTCCATCAGCAGGTTCTCGCGCATGCCGGCGCGGGTCAGCCGGATCACCAGCGCCATCTTGAAGAGCGCGAGGTTGAAGGCCGGCAGCAGCAGGTGCTTCCAGCCGTCGAGGGTGAAGACGCTGAGCCGCAGCCCGAACACCTCCACGGTCTCGCCGCGCCCGGTGGACGGCAGCCAGCCGAGATGGACGGCGAAGACCATGATGAGCATCAGACCGACCCAGAAGGTCGGCAGGCTGAAGCCCAGGATCGAGCCGGCCATGATGGTGCGCCCGGCGACGGATTCGGGCCGGAACCCCGCCCACATCCCGAGCGGAATGCCGATCAGGATCGAGATGCCCATGGCGGCGACGGCGAGCTCGAGCGTCGCCGGCATGCGCTCGACGATGAGCTGCAGGGCGGGCGTGCTGAACGCGAAGGAGCGGCCGAGGTCGCCGGTCACCGCCTTCTGCAGGAACACGAGGTACTGCTCCCACATCGGCAGGTCGAGGCCGAGCGCCCGGATCGCGCGCTCGCGCTCCATCTGGTCCGCCTCCGGACTGATGAGGATGTCGACGGGATTGCCGATCGCATAGACGCCGACGAACACGATCAGCGACATGACGAACAGCACGACGACCGCCTGCATGAGGCGGCGGATCAGAAAAACGGTCATCGGATCACCACCTTCGAGGCGGCGACCGGCATCGGCAACGTGCCAATGCCGGTCCGGGGATCCCCTCGGGCGGTCAGCGCTTGCCGCGCTTCACGCCCATCGCCAGGGTCGATTCGTCGGTGCGCGGCTCATAGCTGAAGCCGGCCCGCGTCGCCCAGTTGTTGATGTTGTAGTGCAGCGGGATGACCGCGACGTCGAGGATCGCGGCCTCGCTCGCCTGGGCCAGCAGGTTGGCCCGGGCGCCGTCGTCGACGGTCCGCAGCGCCGCGGCCAGGAGTTCGTCGACCTTGGGGTTGCTGTAGCGGCCGCGGTTGGAGGGGCCGTTGCCCTTGTCGCGGTCGTAGGTCGCGACCAGCGAGCGCAGCGGCGAGGACACCTCGCCCGTTCCCGAACCCCAGCCCCACAGCATGAAGCTGAACTCGAGCTTGGTCGCGCGCGGCGAGTAGGTCGCGAACGGGATCGCCTCGACCTTGGTCTGGATGCCGATGCGGCTCAGCATCTGCGCCACCGCCTGCGCCACCTTCTCGTCGTTGAGGTAACGGTCGTTGGGCGAGTGCAGGGTCAGCGAGAAGCCGTCCGGATAGCCCGCCTCGGCCAGCAGCTTCTTGGCGCCGTTGGCATCGAACTTCTCGACCTTCAGGTTCTTGCTGGTGCCGAAGAAGGTCTCCGGCAGGAACTGGGCGGCGGCGATCGCCTGCCCTTCCATCACCCGGTCGACGATGGCCGGCCGGTTGATGGCCATCGACATCGCCTTGCGCACCCGCACGTCCTTCAGCGGGTTCTTGCCGAGCGCCGAGCCGTCCTTCGCCTTCACGAACGGCGTGTCGTCCCGGTTGGTGTCCATCGACAGATAGATGACCCGGTTCGAGACGACGCTCGAGATCGCGACGTTCTTGTCCTTCTTCAGGCGCGCGAAGTCCGCGGTCGGCACCTGGTCGATGATCTGGACGTCGCCCGACAGCAGCGCCGCGACGCGCGCGGCCGAGTTGGTGATCTGCTTGACGCTGACGTTGTCCCAGTCCGGCTTCTGGCCGTAGTAGCCCTCGTTGCGGACGAGTTCGATGCGATCGCCGCGGACGAACTGCTTCAGCTTGTAGGCGCCGGTGCCGATCGCCGCCTTGCCCGAATTGAAGTCCTCGGTCGGCGCCCGCTCGAATTCGTCGGAGATGATGGCGAAGCCGGCCATGAACACCGGCATCAGCGGGAACGGCGCCGCGGTCTTCAGATGGACGGTATGGGAATCGATCACCTTCGCCTCGGTGATCTGGCCGGTGAAGATGCGGAAGGACGACGGCGCGTTCGGCACCCACGGAATCCGGCTCAGCGTCGCCATCACGTCCTTGGCGTCGAAGTCCGATCCGTCGTGGAACTTGACCCCCTTGCGGAGCTTGAACTCCCAGGTCGTGTCGTCGATGGTCCGCCACGATTCCGCGAGGTCGGGAACCAGCTTCTGCTGCGCGTCCTGGTCGACCAGCCGGCCGAAGATGTGCCGGTTGATCATGTTGTTGGTGGCGACGTTGTGATAGTGGGGATCCATCGACGAGACGGCGCCGCCGAGGCCCATCGTCAGGTCCGCCGCAGCCACCGTGCCGGCCGAGGCCGCGGCCAGGGCCGCCGCCACCATTCCATGCGCAAAGATCCGCATCCCCTAGTCTCCCTTATTGGCCCCGTCATGCGCGGGGCGATAAAATTCGGCTGGCCGCACCATCGCCGAAATCGCCCGTCAAGGCAACGCGAGGGCGGCGGGCGGCCGGAACTGCCCCAGGAATAGACGAGAACGCCCGATCCGCCAATGCGGAGCGTTGGCACCCGGCCGTCCGCTCCGCCATAGTGGGCTGACATCCCGCCCCCTGGGTCCCGCATCCGACAGGTGACGCCCGTGAGCCGCCCTTCCGCCGACGCCCTCCGCATGATCGAGCGTCTGATCGCCTTCGACACGACCAGCCGCAACTCCAACCTCGAGCTGATCCGCTGGATCGAAGGCTATCTCGCCGAGCACGGCATCGCCTCGGAACTCTTCTTCGACGACGAGGGACGCAAGGCGAACCTGTTCGCCACCATCGGCCCCGGCGACCGCGGCGGGGTGATGCTGTCCGGCCATACCGACGTCGTCCCGATCGACGGCCAGGAATGGTCGACGGACGCCTTCCGCGTCATCGAGAAGGACGGCCGGCTCTATGGCCGCGGCACCACCGACATGAAGAGCTTCGTCGCCGTCGCGCTGGCCATGGTGCCGCGCTTCCAGGCGGCACCGCTCAAGACCCCGATCCACCTCGCCTTCTCCTACGACGAGGAGGTCGGCTGCCTCGGGGTGCGCAAGATGATCGCCGGGCTCGCCGACCGCCCGGTCCGGCCCCAGGCCTGCATCGTCGGCGAGCCGACCGAGATGCAGGTCATCGTCGGACACAAGGGCAAGCTCAGCTATCGCTGCCATGTCCGCGGCTTCGAGTGCCATTCGTCGATCTGCCACACCGGCGTCAATGCGGTGGAGGCCGCCGCCGAGGTCATCGCCTACCTCAAGGCCATGGTCCGGCGCTTGCGCGACGACGGCCCGCACGACCCGGCGTTCGACCCGCCCTACACCACCGTCCATACCGGCCTGATCCAGGGCGGCACCGCCCTCAACATCGTGCCCAAGGACTGCTGGTTCGATTTCGAGTTCCGCTACCTGCCGGGCACCGACCCGCACCGGCTCCTGGCCGAGGTGCAGGACTTCGCCGCGACCAAGCTCCTGCCGGAAATGCGGGCGGTGCAGGCGGATACCGGCTTCACCTGGACCGAGCTGTCGGAATTCCCGGGGCTCGGCACCGCCGACGACGCCCCGGTCGCCGAACTGGCCCGCTCGCTCTCGGGCGCCAACCGTTCGGGCAAGGTCGCCTTCGGCACCGAGGCGGGCCTGTTCGAGGCGGCCGGCATCCCGACCGTCGTCTGCGGCCCGGGCAGCATCGACCAGGCGCACAAGCCCAACGAGTTCATCGCCATCGACCAGGTCGCCGCCTGCGAGGCCTTCCTCGCCCGCCTCACCGACCGCCTTTCCGCCTGATCCCGCAGGCGCAGCCCGACGGAACCGCCATGGCCTTCGCCGAAGAGTACCCGATCGAGATCCAGCCGGTGGACATCGCCCCCTACCGCCAGGGCAACACCGGCATCGACTATGCCTGGACCTTCGACAGCGGCCGGCCCGGCCCGCACGTCATGGTCAACGCGGTGATCCACGGCAACGAGCTGTGCGGCGCCGTCGCCGTCGACTTCCTGTTCCGCGAGAAGGTGCGGCCGAAGGCCGGCCGGCTCAGCCTCGTCTTCTGCAACGTCGCGGCCTACCTGTCCTTCGATCCGGCACGCCCGTCGGCGTCGCGCTTCGTCGACGAGGACATGAACCGGGTCTGGACCCCGGAGGTGCTGGACGGGCCGCGGCAGTCGACCGAACTCGCCCGCGCCCGCGAGCTCCGGCCGCTGATCGACACGGTCGACCAGCTGCTCGACCTGCACTCGATGCAGCACGCAACCGCGCCCCTCGCGCTGGCCGGTCTGACGGGCCAGGGCCTGGCGCTCGCCCGCGCCGTCGCCGTGCCGGAGCTGGTGGTCTGCGACGAAGGCCACAAGGCCGGCAGGCGGCTGCGGGACTATGGGGACTTCGGCGTCGCCGGCCACCAGCGGGCGGCGCTGCTCGTCGAATGCGGCCAGCACTGGGAGCGCTCCTCGGTCGACGTCGCCATGGCCTCGACGCTGCGCTTCCTGCGGCTCTTCGACATCGTCGACGACGTCTTCCTGGCACGCCATCTGCCGGCGGGCGTCCCGGGCGCCCAGAAGATCGTCGAGGTCACCGAGGCGGTGACCATCGAGACCGACGACTTCGCGTTCGCGCAGCCCTTCATCGGGCTCGAGGTGCTGGAGAAGGCGGGAACCCCGATCGGCCGCGACGGCCCGCGGACGATCGTCACCCCCTACGACCGCTGCATCCTCATCATGCCGTCCCGGCGCCTCACCAAGGGCAACACCGCCGTGCGGCTCGGCCGCTTCGTCGGCTGAGCCCGGTGGCGGCGAAACCGCGCCGGCACCGACCGCCGCCGCCTCCCGCCGGGCACGTCGTCCGCGCGCTTGCCATCGGCGCCGGTGGCGGCGCCGTCTTCTGGCTGCTCGACATGCCCCTGCCCTGGATGCTCGGCGCGATGACGGCCTGCATCGCCGCCTCGGTCGGCGGCGTCCGCGTCGGCATGCCGCGCTGGCTGCGCTCCAGCATGGTCGTCGTTCTCGGCGTGATGCTGGGCAGTTCCTTCACGCCCGAACTGTTCCACAGCATCGGGCGCTGGGGGCTGACCCTCTGCGGCCTCGTCGCCTATGTCGCGGTGGCGGGCGGCGCGACCTATCTCTATTTCCGCAAGGTCGCCGGCTACGGACCGATCACCTCGTTCTTCACCGCCATGCCGGGCGGCCTCAACGAGATGGTGCTGGTCGGTGGCGCGATGGGCGGCGACCCGCGCGTCATCGGGCTGACGCACGGCGCGCGCGTCATGCTGGTCGTCTTCATTCTCGTCTTCGGGTTCCGGTTCTTCGGCGGCTACCAGCCGACCGGCACGGCGGGAGCGGGCCAGTCGATCCTGCATTTCCCGCTCGACGACCTCGCGATCCTCGCCGCCTGCGGCGTCGTCGGCGCCGCCACGGCCGTATGGCTGCGACTGCCGGCGGCCCCGCTCATGGGCGCCATGATCGTCAGCGGCGTCGTGCACATGGCCGGCATCACCGCCAGCCGGCCGCCGGCGGAACTGGTCGCCGCGGCCCAGGTCGGCATCGGCAGCGCCGTCGGCTCGCGCTTCGCCGGCGTGAAGCTGGCGACGATCGCGCACACGACCATGCACGCCGCCGCCGGCACGGTCATCACGCTGGGCGCCGCCCTCGCCAGCGCCTCGGCGCTGCACGGCCTGACCGGCATCCCGACGCTGGCGCTGCTCCTCGCCTACGCGCCGGGGGGCCTGCCGGAGATGAGCCTCGTCGCCCTGGCGCTCGGCATCGACGCGGCCTTCGTCGCGACCCACCACCTCGCCCGGGTCCTCATCATCATCGGCGTCGCGCCGCCCTTCTTCCGATCGGTCGGGGGCGGCCGCAAGCTGCCGCCGGAGCGCCCGCCCGACGACGACTGACGATCAGGCGGCCTGTCGCCCCGTATCGCCGGCGGCGAGCCGGGCGACGAAGGATTCGCACCAGCTCTGGATGGTGTTGCCGCGGAGTTCGGCCATCATCTCGTTCCAGCGCGCGCGGCGCTCCTCGCGCGGCATGGTGAGGGCCATGTGGATGGCGTCGCCCACCTCCTCGACGTCGAAGGGATTGACGACGAGCGCCTGCGGCAGCGAGCGGGCCGCGCCGGCGAAGCGCGACAGCACCAGCACCCCGGGGTCGTCCGGGTCCTGGGCCGCCACGTACTCCTTGGCGACGAGGTTCATCCCGTCGCGCAGCGGCGTCACCAGACCGACCGCCGCGTAGCGGTAGAAGCCTGCCAGGACCTGGCGCGGGAAGGCCTTGTTGAGATAGCGGACGGGGGCCCAGTCGAACTCGCCGAAGCGGCCGTTGATGCGTCCGACCCAGCCCTCGAGGTCGCGCCGGAGGGCGCGGTACTGCTCGACCTCGCCGCGCGAGATCGGCGCGATCTGCATGTAGGTGACGCGGCCGCGATGTTCGGGGTGCGCCTCGAGCAGCGTCTGGAAGGATTCCATGCGCTGCGGGATGCCCTTGGAATAGTCGAGCCGGTCGACGCCGATGACGAGGCGCCGTCCGGCGAGGCTCTCCCGGAGCCGCTGGACGTGGGGGCCGTCGACCGCGGCCTCGGCGAGCTCGACGAAGGTCGCGGTGTCGATCCCGATCGGGAAGGCGCCGGCATGCCCCTCCCGGCCGAAGGCCCGGAAGCGGCCGTCGGCATCCACCGTCCCGCCCCCCTCGCGCTCCAGGTAGCTCGCGAAGGCGCGCAGGTCGTCGCCCGTCTGGAAGCCGACGAGGTCGTAGCAGCACAGGTCGGACATCAGGCGGCGGTGCCGCGGCAGCGCCGTCAGCACCTCCAGCGCGGGCAGCGGGATATGCAGGAAGAAGCCGATCCGGTTGGCGACGCCCAGCGCCCGCAGCGCCGCCGCCAGCGGGAAGAAGTGGTAGTCGTGGATCCAGACGAGGTCGTCCGGGCGCAGCAGCGGCGCCAGCCGCTCGGCGAAGAGCCGGTTGACGCGGAGATAGCCCTCGTAGGCGCTGCGGCTGAACTCGATCAGTCCGAGCCGGTAGTGGCAGAGCGGCCAGAGCGTGGCGTTGGCGTAGCGGACGTAGAAATCGTCGTGGTCGGCCTGGGTCAGCGGGATGGTGGCGAACTGGATGTTGCCGGCTTCCTGGATCCGCGGCGCCGGCGGGTTCTCCTGGCAGATGTCGCCGCTCCAGCCGAACCACAGGCCGCCGCGCCGCGCCAGCGCCTCGCGCAGGCCGACCGCCAGTCCGCCGGCCCGGGCACCGCGGTCGCGCGGCGCCGCGGTCCGGTTGGAGACGATCACGAGCCGCGCCAAAACGCCTCCTCCCAACTCTTGGACAGCCGCATCGCCGAGACGATCAGGCCGACCATCGAGTAGGTCTGCGGAAAGTTGCCCCAGAGCTCGCCGCGCGACGGATCGAGATCCTCCGACAGCAGGCCATGATGGGTGCGGCAGCTCAGCACCTGCTCGAACAGCGCCCGGGCCTCGTCCTTGCGCCCGACGGCAACCAGCGCGTCGATGTACCAGAAGGTGCAGACGGTGAAGGACGTCTCCGGCATGCCGAAATCGTCGGGCGCGGCGTATCGCATGAGGTGGGCGCCGCGCCGGAGCCGGCGCTCGATCGTCGCCAGGGTGCCGAGGAATCGCGGATCGTCCGCGGCCACCAGCCCGATCTCCTGCAGCAGCAGCAGGCTGGCATCGACCTCGGTGCTGCCCTGGGCATCGACGAAGGTGCCGAGTTCGGCGTTCCAGGCCTCCGCCAGCAGGCGCTCGCGGATGCCGTCGGCGATCCCCCGCCACTCCGCGGCCCGCTCCGTCTCCCCCAGCACGGTCCCGATCTTGGCGAGCCGGTCGCACGCCGCCCAGCACATCGCGGTCGAATGGGTGTGGACGCGCATCCGGCCGCGGAACTCCCACAGGCCGGCATCCGGCTCGAACGCCACCGCGGCCGCCTTGCGGCCCAGCCGCTCGAGCCGCCGGAAGAGGTCGAGATCGCCGCGATGCGGCAGGCGCTCGTCGAAGAACATCTGGGCGGCGGCGAGCACGACGCTGCCGTAGCTGTCGTTCTGGACCTGCACCTGCGCCAGGTTGCCGACCCGGACCGGGCCCATCCCGCGGTAGCCGCGCAGCGTCGGCACGGTCCGCTCGTCGAGCGGCAGCGACGGCAGTAGGCCGTAGACCGGCTTCAGCACGCCCGTCGTCTCCGCCTGCGCCACCGTCGTGATGTAGCGCAGGAAATGCTCCATGGTCAGCGTCGCGCCGAGCCGGTTCAGGGCATGGACGACGAAGTACGCATCCCGGAGCCAGCAGTAGCGATAGTCCCAGGTCCTGGGCGTGCCGGGCGCCTCGGGGACCGAGGTGGTGAGCGCCGCGACGATGGCCCCCGTCTCCTCGAAGGCGCAGAGCTTGAGGGTGATCGCGGCCCGGATCACCGCCTCCTGCCATTCGAACGGGACCGACAGGTAGCGCTGCCAGTCGATCCAGTATTCCCGGGTCCGCTCCAGGAATTCGACGCCGAGCCGCGGCACCGAGCCGGCGAAGGTCTCGTCCGGGCCGAGGATCAGGGTGACGGCGTGCGTCAGCGCGAAGGGCTGCTCGGTCACCACATGGGCGAGCGGCGCGTCCGTCGTCAGGCGCAGGACCGGCGACCCGGTCGCCGGGTCGTCGGCGAAATAGCGCACATGGTTGCTGCCGATCGTCTGCGCCGCGCGCGAGGCGCCATAGTTGAAGCGTGGTCGCAGCCGCACCGTCACCAGCGGCATGCCCCGGATCGGCTCCAGGCGACGGACGATCGTCGGCGGCCGGTAGACGCGGTCGAACTGCTTGAAGCGCGGCGCATAGTCGACGATCCGCACCGCCGATCCGTTGCCGTCGGTGAGGATCGTTTCCATGATGGCGGTGTTGCCGAGATAGCGCTGGGTGCTGCCGGCACAGCCCTCCAGTTCGATCGCGTACGCGCCCTCGCGCTTCTCGTCGCCGTCGAGCAGGCTGCAGAAAACGGGTTCGCCGTCGAGCCGCGGATAGCACATCCAGACGATGCGGCCGACGCGGTCGATCAGCGCCGCCACCACCGAGTTGCCGATCACCCCGAGGTCGAGATTCGCCGTCATCGAGCCGCCGCTCCCGTCGCGGTCGCCATTCCTGTCCCTCCTGCAACCCGCGACAGCCAGTCCCGGACCGCCGCCGCATCGGTGAAGGCCGGCCGCCGCGGGATGGCCGGATTGATCCCGACCGCCAGGGCCAGCCCGCCTGCCGCCTCCACCGCGCGAAAGCCGTCCTCGTCGGTGACGTCGTCGCCGATGAAGATGGGGCGGCGACCGGCAAACGCCGGCGAGGCCAGGAAGGTGCCGACCGCCGCGCCCTTGGTGTGCCGCCGGTCGCGCAGTTCGCGGACCATCTTGCCCTCGAGCAGTTCCACGGCGCCGCCCGCCGCGGCGACGAGGGTGCGGAGCGCGCGGGTCAGCTGCGTCTCCGCCTCCGGCTCGCGGCGGAAATGGACGGCGACGGCAGCCCCCTTCTCCTCGACCTCGACGTTGGGCCACACCGCCGCGATCGTGCGCACCTGCGGCACCAGGGCGGGAAGGATCGGATCGATACGGCGGGCGACGACCGCGCCCGCACCGTCGAGGCGGTATTCCGCGCCGTGCTGGCCGGCCGCCGGCAGGCGCAGCGGCCGGAACAGGTGGTCGAGCTCGGTCACCGGCCGGCCGCTCACCAGCGCCAGCGCTCCGTCGAGAAGGCCGAAGAGCTGGCGCAGGTCCGGCACCAGCCGCGGCGGAACGGACACTCCCTGGGGCTCGTCGGCGATGTCCAGCAGCGTTCCGTCGACATCGAGGAAGAGCGCCCAGGACGCGTCGAGCGTCGCGGGCGGCATCCGCCACCCGCCGTCTTGTACGTTCATCGGCCATTCATGTCGCCCGAATGGCCGCCCGGATCAACCCCGCAGGTGCATCCTCATGCGCAGCGGGCGGTCAGCCCGCCGTCGACCACCAGTTCGTGGGCGGTGACGTAGCGCGCCTCGTCGGATGCCAGGAAGAGCGCCGCATGGGCGACGTCCCAGGCGTCCCCCATGCGGCCGGTCGGGCATTGCCGGTGCCGCTTCTCGAGCATTTGTTCGACGTCGCCGTCGGCATAGGCGGCAGGCAGCCCGTGGCGGATCATCGGCGTGTCCATGAGGCCGGGCAGGATCGAGTTGCAGCGGATGCCCTTGGCGGCATAGGCGAGCGCCACCGCCTTCGTCATCATCCCGACGGCACCCTTGGTGGCGTAGTAGGAGATGTAGTCGATCCCGGTCCAGCGGATGCCGGCGATCGAGGCCGTGTTGACGATCGAGCCGGACCCCTGGCGCTCCATCACCGGCAGCACATGCTTGCACACCAGGAAGACGCTCTTCTGGTTGACGCGCTCGACCCGGTCCCAGTCCTCCTCCGACAGGTCGACGGCGCCGCCGACGACGGCGATGCCGACGTTGTTGTGCAGCACGTCGATCCGCCCGAACCGCGCGACGCAGGCGGCCACCATGGCGCGGACATCGGCGTGCGAGGAGACGTCGGCCCGGTGCGCGACGGCGGTGCCGCCCTCGGCCGTGACGATGGCGGCGGTCTCTTCGGCCGCCGCCTGGTTGATGTCGACGGCAAACACCGAGGCGCCCTCGCGCGCGAACAGCACCGACGTCGCCTTGCCGTTGCCCCAGCCCGGTCCCGACGACCCCGCCCCGGTCACGATCGCCACCTTCCCTGCCAGCCTGCCCGCCATGCCGAACCCTCCTCCCCTGCCGCCGGCCGGTCGCCGGCCGGCCCCGCGTGCCGCGACGATACGGGACGCTCCGCCGCAGCGGGAAGGGGCTGTGGCAGGGACCCGGCTTCTGCTAGCCATTCCGCCATGGATGCTCTGATCGCCCACCAAGTCCGCGTACATCCCTCGGCCGACCGCCTGCCGCGCGAGGACCAGCTCGCCTGGAAGATCGCCGAGGTCGCGACCGGCCGGCCACCGGTCGCTCCGGAGGTGGCGGCGATGGCCGCCTGCCGCGTCGTCGACAATGCGGCGGTGGCGCTCGCCGCCGTCAACCGGGCGCCCGTCGCGGCCGCCCGCGCCATGGCGCTCGCCCATCCGCGGACCGGCGGCGCCAGCCTCTTCGGCCTGCCGGACGACGTCCGCGTCGATGCCGAGTGGGCGGCCTGGGCCAATGCGACGGCGGTCCGCGAGCTCGACTTCCACGACACGTTCCTCGCCGCCGACTACGCCCATCCGGGCGACTCGATCGCGCCACTGCTGGCGGTCGCCGAGCAGACCGGCCGTGACGGGGCCACCCTCGCCCGCGCCATCGCCGTCGCCTACGAGATCCACGTCGCGCTGGTGAAGGCGATCTGCCTGCACCAGTTCAAGAAGGACCATGTCGCCCACCTGGCGCCGGCGACCGTCGCCGGGCTCGGCGCCCTCCTCGACCTGCCGACGCCGGTCGTCTTCAACGCGGTCAACCAGGCGGTCCATCTCGCCTTCTCGACTCGGCAGTCGCGCAAGGGCGAGATCAGCTCCTGGAAGGCCTTCGTCCCCGGCTTTTCCGGCAAGCTGGCGATCGAGGCGGTCGACCGCGCGATGCGCGGCGAAGCCGCCCCGAGCCCGATCTACGAAGGCGAGGACTCGGTCATCGCCTGGATGCTGGCCGGACGCGACGCACGCTACACGGTCCGGCTGCCGGCGCCGGGCGCGCCCCCCCGGGGCATCCTCGAGACCTACACCAAGGCGCACTCGGCCGAGTACCAGGCGCAGGCCCTGATCGACGCCGCCCGCGAACTCGGCGGCCGCGTCGACCTGGGGCGGGTGGCGGAGGTCATCCTCCACACCAGCCACCACACGCACTACGTCATCGGCACCGGCGCCAACGATCCGCAGAAGATGGACCCCGACGCCAGCCGGGAGACCCTCGACCATTCGATCATGTACATCCTGGCGGTGGCGCTCGAGGACCGTGCCTGGCACCACGAGCTAAGCTACGCGCCCGAGCGCGCGCACCGGCCGTCGACGGTGGCGCTGTGGCGCCGGATCCGCACCGTCGAGGACCCGGCCTGGACCCGTGCCTATCACGCGGAAGACCCGGCGGAGCGGGCTTTCGGCGGGCGGATCGAGATCCGCCTCGACGACGGCACAGCGGTCGAGGCAAGCCGTGCCGTCGCCGACGCCCACCCGAACGGCGCCGCGCCGTGGACCTGGCCGGACTATGTCGGCAAGTTCCGCGCGCTCACCGAGGGTGCGATCCAGCCGGACGAGGCCGAGCGCTTCGTCGCACTCGCCCAGCGCCTGCCGGCCCTCACCGCCGCGGAGGTGCGGCGCCTCAACCCGGTTCTGCCCGGCGGCCGGGTCGAGACGCCGCAGCGGGGGCGCGGCATCTTCGACTGGGCGAAGTGACGCCGGCCATCCGGTTCCGAGGAACAATGGCACCGCCATTCGGTTGACCTCGCGAGAGCCCCCGAAGGCGCCATCGGCGCGCGGCGGCTTCGACGAGAGACGCACAATCGAAAGGTCCGATCATGAAGACGACGTTCCTGTCGGCGACCGCGCTCGCCTTCGCCCTGGCCACGCCGTCGGTGCTCGCCGCTCCGACCACGACCGGCGATCCGGCCGCGGGCCGGGCCGAGACGGGGCGGCTGGCGCAGGCCAACCCGCCGCAGAGCCGGCCGGGGACGCCCGAACAGGGCGGTCAGCGCACCGGCGATCCCGGCACCGCGGCCGCCCCCACCAGCACGACGGGCGCACCGCCGACCCGCCCGAGCGCCGTGCCGATGCCGAGCACCATGCCGTCCGCAGGCCAGCCGGCCGACCCCACCAAGGCCAACGAGGCGACCGGCATGCGCGCGGGCGATCCCGGCGCTCGCCCGCTTCCGGGCACCCCCGGCTCGGGTCCGCAGGTCGGCACCGACCGCACGACCGGCACGGCCGGCGGCAGCATGACCGCCCCTGGCGCGACGTCCCCGGACAAGCCGAAGGGCAGCGACGCGACCGGCATGCGCACCGGCGACCCGGGCGCCCGGCAGCAGCAGCCGACCGGTACCCGTCAGGGAAGCTGAGCGTCCTGGCATGCCCGGTCGGCGCGCAGGGCCGGCCGGGCCTCCGTTCCTAGATGACGGCCGAACTCCGGAGCCGTTCCAGCTCCCCGGCAGCGACCCCGATGCGGGCCAACACCTCGGCCGTGTGCTCCCCCAGTTCCGGGGCCGGCGTGCGGATGGCGCCCGGCGAATCCGACAGGCGCGGCACGACATTGTGCATCGGCACCGTCCCCATCTCGCGGTCCGGCAGTTCCACGACGATGCCCCGGGCCTGGACGTGCGGATCCTCCAGGAACTGGTCGATGTCGTAGATCGGGGCGGCCGTCACCTCCTCCTTGGCGAAATGCGCCATCACGTCGGCGAAGTCGCGCGCAGCGATGAAGTCGCGGATCGGCGCCTCCGCCTCGTCCGGAACCTTGATGCGATCGGCATTGGTGCGGAAGCGCGGGTCCTGGATCATGTCGGGCCGGCCGACGGCGGCATAGACCCGCTCCGCCATCGACTGGATCGAGGCGGAGATCGCGATCCAGCGGCCGTCGCGCGTGCGGAAGGCGTTGCGCGGCGAGGCGGTCCGCGACTGGCTGCCGGTCCGCTGCGGAATGCGCCCGGTGAGCTTGAACTGCGCCGCCTCGGGCCCGAGGATCGAGAAGATCGGGTCGAGCAGCGGCAGGTCGATGACCTGGCCATGGCCGGTGCGGTCGCGATGGCGGAGCGCCACCATCACGGCATAGGCGCCGTAGAGGCCGGCGATCATGTCGGCCAGCGCCAGCGGCGGCAGGACCGGCGGCCGGTCCGGGAAGCCGTTCTTGGCGGCGAAGCCCGAGACCCCCTCGACCAGCGTACCGAACCCCGGCCGCTCCCGGTAAGGTCCGTCCTGGCCCCAGCCGGAGACCCGCACCAGCACCAGCCCGGGATGGATGGCGTGGAGCGCGTCCGGCCCCAGCCCCATCTCCTCCAGCGTGCCGGGCCGGAAGTTCTCGATCATCACGTCCGCCAGCGGCAGCAGCCGCCGCAGCAGGTCCTTGCCCTCCTCCGTGCGCAGGCTGAGGGTCAGGCTCTTCTTGTTCCGGCCATAGACCTTCCAGTGGACGCTGAGGCCGTCGGTCCGCCAATCGCGCAGCGGGTCACCCTTCTTCGGGTCCTCGAGCTTGATGACTTCGGCACCGTAGTCGGCGAGTTGCAGGCTGACCATGTTGCCGGCGACGAGGCGGGACAGGTCGAGCACGACGAGGCCCTGCAGCGGGCCGGCCGCGTCGGGCCGGAACGAAATCGACGGAATGCTCACGCTTCGGGCGCCTCCTCGCCCGCGAAGACCAGCGCCGCCCCCGGCGGCACATGCAGGACGACGTCGCCGAGCGGCAGTTCGCGCGCCGTTTCCACCCGCAGCACGGTCGGCCCGATCTCGAGGTGATACATCCACCGCGAGCCGAGATAGCTGCGGTCGGCGATCTTCGCCTGGAGCTGCGAGCCCTCGGCCGGCGCCGTCTCGCCGGGGGCGAGCACGGCGATGCGCTCCGGCCGGATCGCGACCGTGACCCGCTGGCCCGACGAGATGCCGGGGCGAAGACCGAGCTCGATCGTGTGGCCGCCGTCGAGGCGGATGCGCAGCGCGTCGCCGGTGACCCCTTCCGCGGTGCCCTTGATGAAGTTGCTGGAGCCGATGAAGTCCGCGACGAAGGGGTCGGACGGCTGCTCGTAGATGACCCGCGGGGCGTCGAGCTGGGCGATCCGGCCCTCGCGCATCACCGCGATGCGGTCGGACAGCGCCAGCGCCTCGATCTGGTCGTGGGTGACGTAGATCGTCGTCAGGCCGACCTTCTTGGTGATCTGCGCGAGCCAGGTCCGCGCCCGCTCGCGCAGCTTGGCGTCGAGGTTCGACAGGGGCTCGTCGAGCAGCAGGATGGTCGGCCGGTAGACGAGCGTCCGGGCCAGTGCCACGCGCTGCTGCTGGCCGCCGGAGAGCTGGTGCGGATAACGGCCGGCATAGGGCTGCATCTCGACCAGCGCCAGCGCCTCCTCGACCCGCGCCTGCCGCTCGGCCGAGCGGATACGGCGGAGCTTCAGGGGATAGGCGCAGTTCTCGGCGACCGTCATGTGCGGCCACAGGGCGTAGGACTGGAAGACGAGCCCGCAATTGCGCCGCTCGGGCGGCAGGTAGGCGCCGGTCGCGCCGTCGAAGAAGACGGTCGCGCCGACGCGGATCGAGCCCTCGTCCGGACGGTCGAGCCCGGCGACCGCCGCCAGCGTCGTCGACTTGCCGCAGCCCGACGGCCCGAGCAGCGTCAGGAATTCGCCGTCGGCGATGGTGAGGTCGATATGGTCGACCGCCACCACCGGCCCGAACCGCTTGACCAGCCCCTGGATGCGCACTTCAGCCATAGATCTTCACTCCCAGGAGATGGCGTGCGCCGTAGACGAAGAGGAAGGTGAGCAGCACCTGGAAGGACGCCAGCGCCGCCACCGGCCCGGCATCGCCCTGGATCCAGAAGCTGAGCAGCATGGTGCCGATGACCTCGGCCCCCGGCGAGATCAGGAACACCGCCGCCGAGTACTCGCGGAAGAAGGCGACGAACAGGATCGCGAAGGTCGAGAAGAGTGCCGGCTTGATGAGCGGCAGCAGGATGCGGGTGGCGGTCGTCCACCAGTCCGCCCCCACCGTCCGCGACGCCCGGTCGAGTTCGCGGCCGATCTGCAGCAGCATCGGCGACATCGCGCCGAACCCGGTCGGCAGGTAGCGCATCATGTAGGCGAGCACCAGGATCCAGATCGTGTTGTGCAGGAGCCCGAGCGGCGGGAACAGCAGCATCGCCCACAGGAAGCCGATGCCCGCCACCAGCCCCGGCACCGCCCGAGGATATGTGGCGACGAACTCCAGCGCCCGGCCGTAGCGGAACTCTGAGCGGTGGACGATGATCGCCACCATGGCGACGAAGAGCGTGCAGAGGGCGCCGCCGAAGACCGCGATGCCGATCGTGTTGAGGATCGCCCGGATATAGGCCGGGTAGGAGAAGATCATCACGAAGTGGTCGAAGGTGAGCACTTCCCAGAACGGCAGCAGCGGCGTCAGGAAGCTGGTGACCGAGCGCATCGCGACCCCGATCAGCGGGACGATGACCCCGGCGACGAGGTAGAGGGCCATGCCGACGAAGACCGGCCAGCGCCAGATTCCGAGGTTGAGCACCCGCGGCCGCGCGGCCTTGCCGCCCAGCGTCACGAAGCGCCCGGAATCGCGCAGCAGGCGGGCCTGCAGCCAGAGCAGGAAGCTGACGATCGCGAGCAGCAGCGCGGCGGCCGCACCGACGAGGCCGTAGTCCGGCGTCGCGGCGTCGATGCCGTGCTCGTAGAGATAGGTCGTCAGGAACTCGTAGCCGGCCGGACGGCCGAACAGCAGCGGAATCGCCAGCAGTTCGAGCGCGACCGTGAAGTTGAGGATGACGGCGTAGACGATCGCCGGCCGCAGCAGCGGAATACTGATCGACCACAGGGCCCGGAACGGGCTGGCGCCGGAGATGCGCGCCGCGTCCTCGAGCGAGGGATCGGCCGCCTGGGTCGAGGCGACGCAGAAGAGATAGGTGATCGGCGCCTGCGCGACGCCGCAGATGATCGCCATCCCGTGGATCGTGTAGAGGTCCCACGGCTGGTCGCCCAGCACCTGGGCGAACGACAGCGTGACGTAGCCGGACGGCCCGTACATGACGCTGAAGCCGAACCCGAGGACGAGGTGCGAGATGTAGAGCGGCCAGATCAGCACCTCGCCGATCAGCGCCCGCCCGGGCATGTTCGTCCGTCCCAGCACGATGGCGGCGACGACGCCGATCAGCGTGCCGATGATCGTGGTCAGCGCGCCCAGCGCCAGGGTGTTCCAGATCACGCGCTGGAACTGCGCGCTGCCGAACAGCTTGACGTAGTTGTCGAGCGACAGCACGCCGGCGCCGTCGTAGAGCGGCCGGTCGCTGAACGACTGGTAGAGGATGGGGATGAGCGGGGCGGCGACCATCGCCAGCGTCAGCGCCGCGATTCCCCACTGCGCGAAACGGTCCCGCCCCGGCACGAGCGCCGGGGCGGGAGTCGCCGTCATCGACGACATGGAACGTCAGGCTTTCAGTTGACGCCGAAGACCTTCTTCCACTTGGCCTGGAACTCCGGCCCCTTGGCGACGATGTCGGGATCGTAGTCGACGATCACGAGGTTCTGCTCGCCGCCGGCCTCCTTGGCGACCCGGCTGAAGGTGTAGCGCGGCACCTCGTCGTCCTTCACGTCCGGCCGGTAGGGGGTGAGGCCGCCCTTGCCGAACGCCACCTGTCCCTCGTGGGACACGATGTGGTCGAGCATCAGCTTGGCCGAGTTGACGTTGGTCGAGGCCTTGGGGATGCCCATGCCGCGGATGATGATCGGGGTGCCGTCGCTCGGGAACGACCAGCCGAGAATCTTGGCCCGCGCCGGGTCGTTGAGGCGCGGATAGAGCACGATCGCCGAGACGAAATAGCCGGCCACGTACTCGCCGGCGGTGATCTTCTCGACCATCGGACCGGCGCTGCCCTCGGCGCGGACCACCTTGCCGAGCTGGCCGAACATGTCCCAGGCCTTGTCGCCGTTCTTCTTGACGTAGGCCCAGTTGATGGCGAGGCCGAACGCCTCCGTCCCGGCATTGTAGGTGGTGATCTTGTTCTTGTAGCGGGCCGGCGCCGAGGCCGCCATCTTGGCGAGGTCGGCGATGCTCTTGGGGGCCTGGGCCTCCGGAATCAGCGCCTTGTTGTAGACGATGACCATCGGGTCCGCCGACACGGCGTAGAGGCCCTTGCGCGGCTTGCTCCAGGCCGGAAGCTTCGACGATTCCGGCGATTCGTACTCCATCAGCTCGCCGCGACCGACGAACTGCAGCCACTTGTCGACGGCGCCGTTGATCATCAGGTCGCCGGAGCGTGCGCCCGAGGCCTTCTCGGCATAGTACCGCTCGAACACCTCGCCGGAGCCGAGGTCGAGCGTCTGCACCTCGATCCACGGATACTTCTTCTTGAAGCCCTCGATCACCGGCTTCCAGTTGTACTCGGCCATGATCGAGTAGACGACGAGCTTGTTCTCTTTCTTCGAGCCCTCGATGATCTGCGAATAGTCCTTCGGATAATAGTCCGGAAGGGTCTGCGCGCCGGCGGCCGGCGCGAACGCAAGGGCGGCCGCCAGGACCGCCGGTGCCAAGTAGGTCTTCACGGGTGCATTCCTCCAAGTTTCCAGGTTGAACCGCCGGAACGATGGCCGCAGTAGAGCCCAAGCGAGCCGTTCCGGCAAATCCCGCGTTCCGCCGCGCCCGCGTCGGGCCGCCGCTTCCCGCTCTTCCTTGCCATCGGGCCGATCCTCCGATCAACCCCCGGACATGCTCAGCGTGCGGCGGAACAGGGTGTGGGTGAAGCGCTGTTCCACCCCCCATGGCGTGGTGTGCGTGGCGGCCTCGGCGGCGACGAGCGCGAAGCCGGGCCCCAGCCGGTGCGCCAGCATCGCCGCGTCGTAGCGCTGCACCGGCAAGCCGCTGCAGCGCTCGGGCCCGTCCGGCGCGAAGGTGGCGAGGATGACGAAGGCGCCGGGGGCGAGGGCGGCGCGGAGCGCGGCCAGATAGGCGTCCTGGTCGTCCGGCGCCGTCAGGAAGTGGAACACCGCGCGGTCGTGCCAGACGTCCCAGGTCCGCGCCGGCTGCCACCGGGTGACGTCGGTGACGATCCAGGCCACCCGCGACGCCGCCGCCCCGAGGCGCGCCTTCGCCCTGGCGAGCGCATGATCGGAGATGTCGAGCACCGTGAGATCGCGATATCCGGCCGCCAGCAGGTGGTCGACCAGGGTCGAGGCGCCGCCGCCGACGTCGATGACGCCCGCAGCACCGTCCGGTGCGGCACGCCGGATCAGATCGAGCGACTGCCGCGGCTGCGCCTCGTACCAGCTGACGGCGGTCTCCGCCTTGCTCCCGTAGACGCCTTGCCAATGAGACTCCCGATCCATCGCCCGGCTCCCTTGCAGCGGCTGGCGCCCTGTCGCACCAGGACGGCCCGGCGAGGATGGCCCGGACGGCCGCGACGGACCAGCCGGTTCGTTGACGCCTCCCCGCCTCCGAACTAGGGTCCCCGGCTCGCCCCCCTCCACCGAAGGACGATGACGCCCGGAGCGGCGTTGCCCGAGATGCCCCCATTCCTGACGCGCAAGGACTTCGCGGCCGGCCTCCTCCTCACGGCCTTCGGCGTCGCCGCACTGGTGCTGGGCGGCGATCTTCCCCTCGGCAGCGCCCGCCGCATGGGCCCCGGCTACGTCCCGTTCGGACTGGCCATCCTGTTGATCGCCATCGGCGCGGTCATCGCCGCGACCTCGCTGGTCGCCGGCGGCGAGACGATCGAGCGCCCGCGGGCGCGTCCGCTGGTCGGCGTGCTGGCCGGCGGCGTCGCCTTCGCGCTCCTGGTCGGGACCGGCGGCATCCTGCTCGCCACCGCCGGGGCGATCCTCGGCGGCGCCGTCGCCGACCGCTCGACCCGCTGGGGCGAGGCGGCCATTCTCGCCGTCGCCTGCGCGGCGTTTTCGGCGGTGGTCTTCGTCGAACTCCTGGCCGTGCCGATGCCGCTCTGGTTCCGCTGATGGAACTGCTCGACAACCTCGCGCTCGGCTTCTCGGTCGCGATCTCGCCCGCCAACCTGCTCTTCTGCCTGATCGGCGCGCTGGTCGGCACGCTGATCGGCGTGCTGCCCGGCATCGGCCCGCTCGCGACGATCGCGATGCTGCTGCCGCTGACCTATCACCTGGAGCCGGTGACGGCGCTCATCATGCTGGCCGGCATCTATTACGGCGCCCAGTACGGCAGTTCGACGACGGCGATACTGGTCAACCTGCCGGGCGAGACATCGTCGGTCGTGACCACGCTGGACGGCTACCAGATGGCGCGCCGCGGCCGGGCCGGCGCCGCGCTGGCGATTGCGGCCCTGGGCTCGTTCTTCGCCGGCACGGTCTCGACGATGGTGATCGCCGTCGCCTCGCCGCCGCTCGCCCGTCTCGGCCTTCAGTTCCAGGCGCCGGAATATTTCTCGCTGATGCTGGTCGGGTTGATCGGCGCCATCGTGCTGGCCCACGGCTCGGTGGTGAAGGCGATCGCGGTGACGATGCTGGGGCTGCTGCTCGGGCTCGTCGGCACCGACCTCAATTCCGGGGCGGAGCGCTTCACGCTCGGCTTCCCGGAACTCGCGGACGGTGTCGGCTTCGTCATCATCGCCATGGGTCTGTTCGGCGTCGCCGACATCCTGGTCAACCTCGAGCGCGAGCACGCCCCCGCCATGACGGCCGTCATCGGCCGGCTGTGGCCGACGCAGACGGAATTCCGGCAGGCGGCGCCGGCCGCCGTGCGCGGCACGGTGCTGGGCTCGCTCGTCGGCGTGCTGCCCGGCGGCAGCGCGGCGCTGGCGGCCTTCGCCTCCTATGCCATGGAGAAGAAGATCGCCCGCGACCCGTCGCGCTTCGGCACCGGCGCCGTGGAGGGCGTGGCCGGCCCGGAGAGCGCCAACAACGCCGCCTCGCAGGCCTCCTTCATCCCGACGCTGACCCTGGGCATCCCCGCCAACGCCCTGATGGCGCTGATGATGGGGGCGATGCAGATCTTCGGCGTGACGCCCAGCCCGCGCATCATCACCGAGCAGCCGGCCTTCTTCTGGGGCATCGTCTGCAGCATGTGGATCGGCAACCTGATGCTGCTGGTCATCAACCTGCCGATGATCGGGCTTTGGGTGCAGCTGCTGCGCCTGCCATATCGGCTGCTGCACCCCATCATCCTCTTGATGTGCTGCATCGGCGTCTATTCCCTCAACACCTCGTCCTTCGACGTGCTGCTGCTGCTGCTCTTCGGCCTCCTCGGCTACCTGCTGCTGAAGTTCGGCTGCGAGCCGGCACCATTGTTGCTGGGGTTCGTGCTGGGCCCGCTGATGGAGGAGAACCTGCGCCGGGCGCTGCTGGTCAGCCGCGGCGACCCGTGGGTCTTCGTCGAGCGGCCGATCTCGGCCGGCCTGCTCGCGGTGTCGCTGCTGCTCCTGGTGGCGGTCCTGTTTCCGGCGCTGCGCCGCAAGCGCGAGGAGGCGCTGCGCGAGTAGCGGCCCGCCCCCGTTTTTTCCGTCCGATGAAGGAGATTCCCATGACCACGACCCGCCGCACCCTGCTCGCCGCGACCCTGGCGGCCGCCCTGCCGCTGGCGTTTCCCGCCGGCGCCCAGGACTGGCCCAAGGCGCAACCCATCCAGATCATCGGCGGCTTCCCGACCGGTGCCGGCACCGACATCGTCGCGCGCCTGCTGGCCGACCCGCTGTCGAAGGCGCTCGGCCAGACCTTCGTGATCGAGAACAAGTCGGGCGCGGGCGGCAATGTCGGCTCCGAGTTCGTCGCTCGCGCCAAGCCCGACGGCTACACCTTCTACATGGGCACGGCCGGCACCCACGCGATCAACGCCGCGCTCTATCCCAAGCTGAACTTCGACGTCGTGAAGGATTTCGAGCACGTGGCGCTGATCGCCGACGTGCCGAACGTCCTCATCGTCAACCCGAAGATCGTGCCCGACGTGAACAGCTGCGCCGACCTGATCGCCAAGGCGAAGAAGGAGCCGGGCAAGCTGCTCTACGCCTCGACCGGCAACGGTGCCTCGGGCCATCTCGCCGGCACCCAGTTCGCCGCCGCCGCCGGAGTCGACATCGTCCACGTCCCCTATCGCGGCACGCCGCCGGCCCTGAACGCGATGATGTCGGGCGAATCGCAGCTCATGTTCCAGCAGAGCATCTCGATCATGGGCCAGATCAAGGCCGGGGCCTTCAAGGCGCTGGCGGTGACGACGGCCCAGCCGATGCCCTCGCTGCCGGGGGTGCCGACGGTGGCCCAGGCCTGCGGCCTGCCCGGCTGGGAGAGCACGACCTGGTACGGCATCTTCGCGCCCAAGGGGACGCCGCAGCCGGTGCTCGCCCGCATGAACGAAGAGATCAACCGGATCCTGCGCGACCCCGCCTTCGACAAGAAGATGCAGGACCTCGGCCTCGTGTCGCTGCCGGCGACGATCGAGAAGTTCAAGGAAGTCCACGCCGCCGATATGGTGAAGTGGAAGGAGCGCGTGCAGAAGTCGGGTGCCAAGGTCGACTGATCGTCGTCCGCCGGGGCCGGCCGCCACGCCGGCCCCACCACCTTGGAGCCTCCGGAGGTCGCGATGGGTACGTTCACCGCCTACAGTTCCGTCAACCTGCTGTCCGACGACTTCTGGTACGGCTCGCCGGACTATGACGAGGTCAGCTTCACCACCGCCCAGGTGGCGTTCTACGAACCGGACCTTTCCAT
The DNA here is from genome assembly GCF_041913585.1 of Allostella sp. Lineage (NCBI taxonomy): Bacteria > Pseudomonadati > Pseudomonadota > Alphaproteobacteria > Rhodospirillales > Allostellaceae > Allostella > Allostella sp. Next base: position 13,542 of record NZ_JAYSFE010000017.1, on the reverse strand, counting down.
CGCGCTGTGGACCGGCCAGTTCCTCCTGGACCGGGACAATTTCGCGGGCGGCACGATCGAGGCATTCAACCTCCGGGACTGGCAGGGGCTGGTCGTCTTCGAGGGGACCGATTTCGCGATCGACTCCCTGGCCTATATCGACCGGCTGCAGGCGGACGATTCGTTCGGCGTCGTCACCCTCACCTTCGCCGGCGACGACGTCCTGAACGGCAGCGACGGCGGCGACACCCTGGTCGGCATGGACGGCAACGACGTCGTCAACGGCGGCGGCGGCGAGGACGACCTCAACGGCAACCAGGGCAACGACCTCGTTACCGGCGGGTCCGGCGCCGACTATGCGCGCGGCGGCCAGGGCGACGACACCGTGCGCGGCGGCGGCGACAGCGACTGGCACGTCAACGGCAGCCTCGGCAACGACCTCGTCTACGGCGACCTCGGCGACGACACGCTGTTCGGCGGCCAGGGCGACGACCAGGTCTTCGGCGGCGACGGCGGCGACTGGCTCAGCGGCGATCTCGGCAACGACAGCCTGTCGGGCGGCAGCGGCGGTGACCGCTTCGTCTTCCGCTCGGGCGGCGGCGCCGATCGCGTCATCGACTTCGCGTCCGCCCAGGGCGACAAGCTGGAGCTGGAGGCCGGCCTCAACGGCACCGGCGTCGACAGCTTCTCCGAGTTGCAGGGCCGCATGACCGGCAGCGCCCAGGGGACCCTGATCGACCTCGGCGGCGGCAACAGCCTGCTGATCCAGGGGGTGCAGCCGGCAGGACTCTCGGCCGGCGACGTGCTCTTCTTCTGACCGCCGCGCCGGCCGGCCCAGCCGCGGTCCGGCAGCCCGGACCCGTGAACCTGCCCGTGAACCTGATCGACGAGATCGCGGACCGTGCGGCGGACGCGCCGGAGGTTCCGGCGCTGGTGCTCCGCGAGCGCACGCTGGATCGCGGCGGGCTCGCCGCGGCGATCCGCCGTGCCGCCGCCGGGCTGGCGGCGGCCGGACTGGCGCCCGGCACGGTCGCCGCCGTGGTGCCGGCGGCAGACCGGATGCTGCATGTCGTCGTCACCCTGGCGCTGGCCCATCTCGGCATCGTCCATCTGCCACTGCGCGCCCAGGACGCGGCGCAGCGCGGCGCCGACCTCGCGCGCCGGTTCGGCGCCGGCGCCGCAATCGCCGACCATGCTCCGGCCGACCTGGGCCTGCCGCTCGTGCGCCCGTCGCCGAGCTGGCTCGACGGGGCCGACGCCGCCGCCCCCCCGGCCGAGCGTGCCGGCGGCCGTGCCTGGATCGTCGCCCTGTCCTCCGGGACGACCGGGCAGCCCAAGGCCATCGCCGTCTCGCATGCCATGGAGGTGGCCCGGAACCGCCGCGACCGGCAATGCTTCCGGCATCGCGTCGGCGAGCCCTACATGACGCTGATCGAGACCGGCTTCTACAACAGCACCTCGGCGATCGTCCGCTGTCTCGGCCAGGGCGGGACGGTCGTCCTCGATCATGACTTCGCGTCGATCGCGGCACTGCTCGAATGCGTGCGCGCGCGCCGCGTCCGCTTCCTGCAGATGACGCCGAGCCACCTCTTCGCCGTGGTCGAGGCACTGCCCGACGGCCAGCCGGCCCTGCCCGACCTGCGCGTGCTGCGGGTGTCGTCGGCCGCCCTGCCGCCGCGCATCCTCGACCTTGCCCGGCGCCGCCTCGCCGACCGCGTCCACGTCACCTACGGCACCAACGAGGCCGGCACCCTCGCCGTCGCGACACCGGACATGCTCGCCCGCGATCCCGCGATTGTCGGCCGGCCGCTCGCCGGCATCGAGTTCGAGATCGTCGACGCGGCCGATCACCCGGTGCCGGCCGGTCATGCCGGCTTCGTTCGCGTCCGCGGCCCCGGCGTCATGGATGGCTATCTCGGCGACGAGGCGGCGACCCGCCGCCACTGCCGCGACGGCTGGTTTCATCCGGGCGACCTCGCCGCCCGCGATGCCGACGGCCTCGTCCGCCTCCGCGGCCGCGCCGACCGCACGATGAACATCGGCGGCGTGCTGACCGCGGCCGAGGAGATCGAAGCGGTCCTGGCGACCCATCCCGCGGTCGCCGACGCCGCCGTCGCGGCGGTCGCCTCGGAGCGCTTCCAGGTCGTCCCGTCGATCGCCGTCGTGCTGCGGCGGCCGGTGCCGGTGTCCGATCTCGTCGCCCATGTCCGGCGGTCGATGCATGCATTCCCGCTGGCGCTCACGGTCGTGCCGGCGCTGCCGCGCAACCCGATGGGAAAGATCGACTACCCGGCCGTCGCCCGGCTGCTGGCGGAGCGCGCGGCCGCGCCTCAGGCCGATGCCAGCGCCGGGAACAGCGGGCGCAGCCGCTCGTAGACCTCGCGATAGACGCCGTAGAGCCGGTCGTAGACGGCGGCGTTGGCCGGCGCCGGCTCGATCATCGCGCCAAGCCCGACGAAACGGCCGATCTCGTCCCAGCGCCGGAAGGCGCCGACGGCGAAGCCGGCGACGAAGGCGGCGCCCAGCGCCGAGCCCGGATGGCCGGTCAGGAGCCGGACCGGGCGCTGGATGACGTCGGCCACGATCTGCATCCAGATCCGGCTCGACGCGCCGCCGTCCGACGCCCGGAACCGCTCCGCCGCCAGACCCGCCTCGGCGAAGACGTCGAGATGGTGCCGGAAGCCGAACGCGATCCCTTCCAGGGCCGCCCGCCAGACATGGCCGGTGCCGTGATGCAGGCCGAGCCCGAGGAGCACGCCGCGCGCATCGGGATCGTGCAGCGGCGTCTTCTCGCCGAGCAGGTAGGGCAGGAAGACCAGCCCTTCGGCGCCGGGCGGGGTGGCGGCCGCGAGGCGGTCGAGCGCCTGATGGATCGTCTGCCCCGCCGCCCGCGGCAGGTTCGCCGCGACCGTCGCGGCCAGCCAGTTCAAGGCCGCGCCCGAGGCCGCCATGCAGCCGTTCGGCATGAAGAGGCCGGGGATGACGTGGAAGTCGTTGTAGAGGCGCGGATCGCCGATCGGCGCACGGGTCGCCGCCATGACGTCACCGGAGCCGCCGAATTTCAACAGCACGTCGCCGTCCGCGACGACCCCGGCCGCGAAGGTCGAGGCGGCGTGGTCGGCGACGCCGGCCGTGACCGGCGTCCCCTCCGGCAGCCCGGTCGCGGCCGCGGCGGCGGCGGTGACCGCACCGACCACGTCGAGCGGCGTCCGCACCGCTGGCACCTGCCCGGGCCGGAGGCCGCCCAGCGCCAGCAGGTCGTCGGCCAGCCGCCGCGACTCCAGTTCCAGGAACCCCGCCTCCAGCGCCCAGTTGTGCTCGACGGTGCGCACGCCGGTCAGCCGGTGGGTGACGAAGTCGTAGGAGCCGAAGCAGGTGGCGATGCGGCCGAAGACATCCGGCTCGTGGCGCTCGAGCCAGCGCAGCGTCGGCGCCACGAGTTGCTGGTTGATGCCGCAGCCGGTGCGCCGGAAGAAGGCCGCCTCGTCGACCGCGCGGCGCATCGCCTCGACCTCGGCGCCGGCGCGCGCGTCCGACTGCTGGATGCTGCGGCGGAGCACGCGCCCCTCGGCGTCGAGCAGCACCACGGCCGGCAGCATGCCGGTGACCCCGACCGCGGCGATCGTCTCCCCGGCCGTAGCCGCCGCGGCCGCCAGTTCCCGGAGGATGGCGCCGGCGTTGCCCCACCATTCCTCGGGGTCCTCCTCGGACCAGGCCGGGCGGTCGGCATGGAGGCGGACCGGTCGGCTCGCCGTCGCCAGCGTCGCGCCGTCCGGCCGGATCAGGACCCCGATGGTCGAGGTGGTGCCGATATCGAGCCCGACCAGGACCGCCATGGCGTCAGCGCGCGCCGCGCACCCGGTCCATGAAGCGCGCGACCCGGTCGCGGTCGACCGCGTTCCAGGTCACGCCGTCCTTCTTCAGGTGGGTGCCGACGACGCAGCCGTCGCCGTGCGTCAGGATCGCCGCGACGTTGTCGAGGTTGACGCCGGTGTTGGCGAAGACCGGGGTGGCGCCGACCGCGGCCTTGACGCGGGCGAAGAGCGAATCCTCCGCCGCCTCGCCGGTCATCGGGCCGGAGACGCAGACGACGTCGGCGAGCGAGGAGAAGACCGCGCTCTTCGCCTTGGCCGGCACGTCGCGGTCGCCGAGCGGGGCGGCGAACTCGGCGTTGACGTTGAAGAGCAGGACCAGGTCGTCGCGGTCGAGTTCGACGCGGCGGCGCAGGGCCCCCGCCGAGTCGGGCTGCCACAGGCCCATGTCGCTGTCGTAGACCCCGGTGAAGACCTCGCGCGCGAAGCGCGCGCCGGTGGCGACGGCGAGCGCCACGGTCGCCACCGGGTCCCAGAGGAAGTCGACGCCGAAGGGCACGGTGACCGCCGGGGCAACGCGGGCGACCACGGCCGCCATTGCCGCCAGGGCCTCCGGCGGCGCCTTCAGGACGTAGGGCCGATCGCCCTCGTTGCCGAACATGATGCCGTCGACGCCGCCGGCCTGCAGCGCCTCGACGTCGCGGGCGACGGCCTCGACGATCCCCTCGATGCCGGCTCCGCGGTCGTAGAGCGGACTGCCCGGCAGGGGCAGCAGGTGGGCCATGCCGATGACGGGCTTGGCGGTTCCGAACAGTTCGGAGACGGAGGGGCGGGGCTTGCCGCCGGGCGGGGACATGGTCATGGGGTGCGAAAGGTGGCAAGAGCGGTGCCGGGGCGCAACCGCGAACCTCGCTTCGGCGGCGCCATCGACTAATATGCGATCGGGACCGGACATTCTTCGCGCCGGGCAGCAAGGAGGAGCGATGGGCCGTACAGCATGTCGGATGGGACGGGGATGGATGCTGGCCGCCGCCGCGACGCTGGTCGCCGGCACCGCGGCCGCGCGCGACCTGACGGTCGTCTCGTGGGGCGGCGCCTACCAGGACGCCCAGCGCGAGGTCTACTTCAAGCCCTTCATGGAGCAGACCAAGATCAAGATGGTCGAGGAGAGCTGGGACGGCGGCATCGGCGTCCTGCGCGCGAAACTCCAGGGCGGCGCCAACACCTGGGACGTCGTCCAGGTCGAGTCCGAGGAACTGGTGATCGGCTGCGAGGAGGGCCTGTTCGAGAAGGCCGACTGGTCGAAGTACGGCGGCAAGGACGCCTTCCTCAAGGACGCCGTCCACGAGTGCGGCGTCGGCGCCATCGTCTACGACTTCATCCTCGCCTACGACGGCGACCGCATCAAGGACGGCCCCAAGAACTGGGCGGACTTCTGGAACGTCCAGAAGTGGCCGGGCAAGCGCGGCTTCCGCAAGGGGCCGAAGACCACGCTCGAGTTCGCGCTCATGGCCGACGGCGTCCCTGCGGCCGACGTCTACAAGACCCTGGCCACCGAGGCCGGCGTCGAGCGCGCCTTCAAGAAGCTCGACCAGCTGAAGCCGCACATCGTCTGGTGGGAGAAGGGCTCGCAGCCGCCGCAGCTCCTCGCCGCCGGCGAGGTCGCGATGACCATGGCCTACAACGGCCGCATCGGCGCCGCCAACAAGAACGACAAGAAGAACTTCCAGATCGTCTGGAACAATGCCCTCTACACGATCGACACCTGGGTCATCATGAAGGGCTCGCCCAACAAGGCCCAGGCCGAGGCCTACATCGCCTTCGTCAGCAAGCCCGAGAACCAGGCGAAGCTGCCGGCGCTCATCCCCTACGGCGTCACCAACAAGGCGGCGACCCCGCTCATCGACAAGGCGGTGCTGCCGCAGCTGCCGACCGCGCCCGACAACATCGCGACCGCGCTCTACGTCGACGAACCGTTCTGGGTCGAGAACATCGACAAGCTGAACCAGCGCTTCAACGCCTGGGTCTCCCGGTGAGCGGAGGACGCGCATAGTCCGCGCCCGCGGGGCGCCGCCGAACCCTGCCCGCTGGCGGGCAGCGGCCCTGGTGGCGCCCCTCTTCCTCTTCCTGCTGGCGACGTTCCTGGTGCCGATCGGCGCCATGCTCTGGCGCGCCGTCGGCGATGCGGAGATCGCACCGGTCTTCCCGCGGACGCTGGCGGCACTGGCGGACTGGGACGGGCGCGCGGTGCCGGGCGAGCCCGCCTTCGCCGCGCTCGCCGCCGACGTCCGCGCGGCGCGCGCCGCCGGCACGCTGGCGGGTGCGGCGACCCGCCTCAACTACGACGTCAACGGCTACCGCTCGCTGCTCTTCGCGACGGCGCGCCGGCTGCCGCCCGAAGGCGCACCCGACATCCGGTCGGCGATCCTCGCCGCCGGTCCGGCCTGGGGCGAGCGCGAGACCTGGGCTGCGCTGCGCCGCGCCGCGGGCCCGGTCACCGACCTCTACCTCCTGGCCGCCCTCGACCTCCGGCGCGACGCCGACGGCGCCATCGCCGGGACCCATCCCGACCAGGCGGTGTTCCGCACGGTGCTGCTGCGGACGCTGTGGATCGCCCTCATGGTCACGCTGGTCTGCCTCGCGCTCGGCTATCCGGCGGCCTATCTCCTGGCGCGCCTGCCCGAGCGTCTCGCCAACCCGATGCTGATCCTGGTGCTGGTGCCGTTCTGGACGTCGCTGCTCGTCCGCACGACGGCCTGGGTGGTGCTGCTGCAGCGCGAGGGCGTCATCAATGCCGCGCTTCGCGGCATCGGCCTGATCGATGCCCCCTTGCCGATGATCTACAACCGCTTCGCCGTCTACGTGGCGATGGTCCACATCCTGCTGCCGTTCATGATCCTGCCGCTCTACAGCGTCATGCGGGCGATCCCGGCGGCGCACCTGCGGGCCGCGGCCTCGCTCGGCGCGACCCCCTTCACCGTCTTCCGGCGGGTCTTCCTGCCGCAGACCGCGGCCGGCGTCGCGGCGGGCTCGCTGCTCGTCTTCATCCAGGCGATCGGCTACTACGTCACCCCGGCCCTGGTCGGCGGCGCCGAGGACCAGATGATCAGCTACTTCATCGCCTTCTATGCCAGCCGGACCATCAACTGGGGCATGGCGGCGGCGCTCTCCGTGCTCCTGGTGGCGGCGACGGCCGCCCTCCTGCTGCTCTACCGCCGCCTCGCCGGCGGCGGCATCCCGCGCCTCGGCTGACGCCATGTCCGACGATACCGCGACGACCGGCCAGCGGGCCGCCCGGCTCTGGCTGTGGTCCCACCTCGCCCTGGTGCTGGTCTTCCTGCTCGCCCCGATCGTCGCCATCGCACCGCTCTCGTTCAGCGCCGGCTCCTTCCTCCAGTATCCGCTGCCCGGCCTCAGCCTGCGCTGGTACGCCGATTTCTTCGGCTCCGACTTCTGGCTGCCCGCCCTCGGCAACAGCCTCGTCGTGGCGATACCTTCGACGATCCTCGCGACCGCGCTCGGAACCTTGGCCGCGATCGGCCTGTGGCTCGCCCCCTTCCCCCTGAAGGGCCTCGTCACCGCCGCCCTGATGGCACCGATGGTGATGCCGATCGTCGTCGTCGCGGTCGGGGTCTATTTCAGCTTCGCCGCCGTCGGGCTGGCGAACAGCCATGCCGGGCTCATCCTCGCCCACGCCGCCCTGGGCGCGCCCTTCGTCGTGGTGACGGTCCAGGCGACGCTGGCCGGCTTCGACCGCACCCTGGTCCGCGCCGGCGCCAGCCTCGGCGCCAACCCTTGGATCGTCTTCCGGCGGATCATGCTGCCGCTCGTCCTGCCCGGCCTCGCCTCGGGCGCGCTCTTCGCGTTCGCGACCTCCTTCGACGAGGTGGTGGTCGCCTTCTTCCTGGCCGGGCCGGGCCAGCGCACGCTGCCGCGCCAGATGTTCGCCGGCATCAACGAGAACATCAGCCTGACCATCGCCGCGGCCGCGACCATGCTGGTGGTGATGTCGGTCGCCATGATGGCGGCGGTCGAGTATCTGCGACGCCGCGGCGAACGGCTGCGGCGCGGGCGCGCCTGAAACCCGGGGAAAGACGATGGACCGAGCCGACATCGGCACGACGCTGGCCCAGATCCTGGCCGACCTGATCCGCATCCCGTCGCCCTATCCCCCGGGCGACAGCGTCGCCATCTCCGCCTACGCCGCCGACCGGCTGCGCCGCGCCGGCTATCGGACCGAAATCCTGAGCGAGGCGCCCGGCGTCGACAACGTCGTCGCCAGCCTGGGCGACGGGCGGCCGCACCTCGTCTTCAACGCCCACTCCGACACGGTCGCGGTCGGCGACCCGGCGCTGTGGGCGACCGACCCCTTCGCCGCGGCGGAGCGCGACGGGCGCATTCACGGCCTCGGCGCCGGCAACTGCAAGGGCTCGATGGCGGTCCAGCTCTGGCTGGCCGAGGAGATCGCCCGGCGCGGCGGCCCGACCCGCGGCACCGTCACCTTCACCTTCGTCGCCGACGAGGAGAATCTCGGGCCGCACGGCATGGCCTTCCTGCGCCGGGCCGGCCATGTCCGGCCCGACGTGCTGATCCTCGGCGCCCAGACCGAGAACCAGATGATCGTCGCCGAGCGCGGGGTGCTGTGGGCCCGGGTCGCGACCAGCGGTCGCGCCGCCCATGCCGGCAACCCTGCCGCCGGCGACAGCGCCATCCTGCGGCTGCTCAGGCTGGCCCAGGCGCTGGAGTCGGTGCTGGCGCCCCGCCTCGCCGCCCGGCGCGACGGCGCCATGCAGTCGACGATGAACATCGGCCTGATCTCCGGCGGCAGCAACGCCAACGTCGTGCCGGCCCGGGCCGAGATGACCATCGACCGCCGCCTGCTGCCGTCCGAGAAGGTCGAGGATGCCTTCACCGAGCTGCAACGGATTCTCGCTACAGTCGGCGAGCCGGAGGGCAGCTGGACACTGGAGCGGCTCACCGGCACCAACGGCTTTCGGGCCGGCGCCGATGGCCCGGGGGTGCGGGCGCTGGCCGCGGCGATCGAGGCCGCCAGCGGTCGGCCGGCCGCCCTCCTCAATGCGACCGGGGTCAGCGACGGCCGCTACTTCGCCGACGACGGCATCGAGATCGTGAATTTCGGCCCGGGATCGGGCGCCGACGGCCATGCCGCCAACGAAAGCGTGCCGCTGGCGGAGATGGTCGACGCGGCCCAGATCCTGATGGTTGCCGTGCGACATCTTGTCGGCCTGCACAAGTGATGCGTGCAAGCTGGTATTCGCACGGGGCCGACATCATGTTATGCTTTCAAAGGCTAACGTTATATGATCGTCTCCTGAATTAAGTGATGCCCTGGTTCCGGTGGCCCATCACAAACGGGAGTGATCGCTTCGGGACAAGGGGTTGGAGATGCAGGAACGACGCAATTCGCGGCTGGCGGAGATCACGATCGACCGGGCCGATGCGCAGGCCGCCAGCCGGGAGGAGGCGATCGTCGATCGCGCGACCCAGTTCTTTGCCGACCATGGGTTGCACGGCAACACCCGCGACCTCGCCCGCTCGATCGGCGTCAGCCAGCCGCTGCTCTACCACTATTTCCCCAGCAAGGACGCCCTGATCGCCCGCGTCGTCGACCGCCTGTTCGAGGATCGCTGGAAGCCGGAATGGCGGGACGGGCTGCGCCGGGCCGACCTGTCGCTCCGCCAGCGACTGGAGCAGTTCTGCATCGACTATGCCGAGACCATCCTGACCCGGGACTGGACGCGTATCCTCTTCTTCGCCTCGCTCGCCGGCATGGATGTCCACAAGCGCCATCAGGCGGTGCTGCGCGAGCGGGCGCTGCGCCCGATCGCCCGGGAACTGCGCCGCGAATTCGGCAGCAGCCGGCCGGAGGGCGTGTCGACGGCCGATCTCGAACTCGCCCAGCGGCTCCACACGGCGGTGTTCCAGGTCGCGGTCCGCCGCTGGGTTTTCGATCAGCCGCCGGCGCGCAGCCAGGCGGTGGCGATCCGCGAAGAGGTCGCCTTCTTCCTGCACGGCGCCCGCTCCCAACTCGGCGAACGCCTCGGCAACGGCCAGGGCCTGAAGCTCGCCGTCGGCTGAAATCCGGACCCGGCCGGGCGACTTGAAGCCGGGCCGGCCCCTCCGTAGCATCGGCGAAACGCCAGCGCCGGAGGACACCATGATCCATGCCGCAGACGCCGCGACGGCCGCGCCGACACGCTTCTCGCGGCGCTCGGCCGAGGGCCCGCTGATCTGGCGCAGCGAGTTCTTCGGCCCGCCGCCCTCGCCCGCCAGTTCGGCCTCGGTCGACCCCCGCGCCGGCGGCTTCGTGCCCTACGACCCGCCGCGCCCCGGCGAGGTGCGGGAGCCGCAGGCCTTCCTCGTCGAACAGGAGCCGGGCGCGATCGTCCATCCCCACTTCCACCACGTCGACCAGTTCCAGGTCGTGGTGGCGGGCTCGGGCACCATCGGCAAGCACGCCGTGCGACCGATCTCGGCCCATTTCGCCGCCGCCCACACCGGTTACGGCCCGATCACCCCGGGCCCGGACGGCCTGCACTACTTCTCCCTGCGGGCCAGCGCCGACTGCACCGGCGCCCAGTACCTGCCAGGGGCGCGCGAGCGCATGCGCGCGGTGCCCCGCCGCAACGTCTTCGCCCCGGCGATCGCGCCGACCGCGCCGTCGGGATATGCCGGGATGGAGCCGGTCCGGGTCGAGACGCTGCTGGAGGAGGCCGACGGGCTGTCCTTCCGCTACGTCCGGATCGCGCCCGAGGTCGATGCGATCCTCGACGGGCTTGCGGCGGGCGCCGGGCAATCGGTCGTGGTGACGGCAGGCGCGATCCGCCACGACGGCCGCCTGCTCCGCCGCTGGTCGGCCCTCTTCGTGCCTGCCGACCGATCGACCCTGCCGGTTCGCTCCGGTCCCGAAGGCGCCGACCTTCTCGTCCTGCGCTACCCGCGCGCCGGCTGAGCCACCGTCCGTGCCAGGTCCGGCATGGCGAAGGGCGACGCCGCCTCGTAGGCGCGGCTCGCCTGCAGGACCAGCATGTCGCCGAACCGGGGGCCGACGATCTGCATGGCCACCGGCAGACCGGCCGCGGTCAGCCCGCAGGGGACGCTGGCGGCCGGCTGTCCGGTCCAGTTGAACGGGTAGGTGAACGGGCTCCAGTCGAACCAGGAACTCATGCCGCGGTCGGGCGGGAACTCGGCGCCCGCGGCGAAGGCGGCAAGCGGCAATTGCGGCGTCACCAGCAGGTCGAACCGCTGGTGAAACGCATTCATGTGCCGCCCCAGCGCCTCGCGCACCGCCCAGCCTTCGATGAGGTCGATGCCAGAATAGCGCCGCCCCTGGCCGGCGAGCCGGAGATAGCCGGGGTCCATCACCGCCGGCGCGTCCGCGCCGAGGCGCTTCAGCGTCGTCGCCATGCTGGTGGCGTAATACATCTCGAACGGCTCACGCGGGTCGGAAAAGCCCGGATCGACTTCCTCCACCTCGGCCCCCTGCTCCGCCAGCACCGCGACCGCGCGGTCGACGCGCTCCACCACCTCCGCGTCGACCCGGGCGTAGCCGAGCGTTCGGCTGTAGGCGATCCGAACGCCGCGGATGCCCGCCTCCAGGCCGGTGCGATAGTCGCGGCCGTCCGGGGGCGGTGCCAGCCAGTCGCGGTGGTCGGGCGCCGCCATCACGGTGAGCATGAGCGCCGCATCCTCGACCGTGCGCGTCATCGGGCCGGTGTGCGAGCACATCGGCAGCAGGCCGTAGGGATATGCCGGGACCCGCGCGAAGGTCGGCTTCAACCCGAAGACGCCGCAGAAGGCGGCCGGCATCCGGATCGAGCCCGCCCCGTCGGAGCCGAGGTGCAGCGCCCCCATGCCCGAGGCGGCGGCAATCGCCGCTCCGCCCGACGAACCGCCGCAGGTGCGCGACGGGTCCCAGGGATTGCGGCTGATGCCGAAGCGCGGGCTGTCGGTCACGCCCTTCCAGCCGAACTCGGGCAGGTTGGTCTTGCCGAGCAGGATCGCACCCTGCTCGCGCAGCCGCTGCGTCGCCGGCGAATCCTCGAGCCACGGCCCGTCGTCGCGAATGGTGTGGCTGCCCTTGCGGGTCGGCCAGCCCCGGGCCAACCACTGGTCCTTGATCGAGGTCGGGACCCCGTCGAGCACACCCAGCGGCCGGCCCGCGAGCCAGCGCGCCTCGGACTCGCGGGCTGCCGCCAGGGCGGCATCCGGGTCGACGTGGCAGTAGGCATTGAGGGGCGGGTTCCAGCGAGCGATCCGCCGCAGGGCCGCCTCCGTCGCCTCGACGGGGGACAGGTGCCGCGTGCGATAGAGACGCAGCAACCGCGTCGCCGACAGCATGGCCAGATCGCTCGTCACCGCATCCCCCCGTTCTGTCGCGGCCCTCAGGCCGCGTCGCGCAATGCCGCCTCGATGAGGTCGAACCCACGGCCGGCCTCCCGGTCCACCTCGGCGACGAGGTCGCCCAGCCGATCGGCCGCTCCGCCCTCGACCGCCCGCTCCAGCGCCAGCGCCGCTTCCGACAGCCGCATCAGGCCGAACGTCTGGGCGCCGCCCTTGATCGTGTGCGCGATGCGGCGCAGTTCCGGCATGTTGCCCGACTGCAGCGCGGTCGCCATCAGGGAGCGGCGATCGGCCAGTTCGCCCGAGAACATCCGCGCCAGACGGGCCGCGACCTCGGCACCGACATCGGCGTTCATCCGGCGCAAGGGGCCGGGGTCGAATTCGAGGGGCGGCGTCTCGCCGCCAGGCTCGGGCGCGGGCTCCGGCGGCGGTGCCGGCCGCGCGGCCGGGGCCGCCTCGTGGTTCGCGCTCCGGCGCGCGAACCGGGCGACGATGTCGAGCAGCCGCGCGCGATTGAACGGCTTGCCGAGCACCCCGTCCATGCCGCTCGTGAGGATGCGTGCCCGATCCTCGCTCATCACGTTGGCGGTCAGGGCGACGATCGGGACCGTGCCCACCGGCGCCTCCAGTCGGCGGATGGCGCGCGCGGCGTCGATGCCGTCCATCTCGGGCATGATGACGTCCATCAGGATCAGGTCGAAGCCGCCGTGGGCAGCCATCTCCAGCGCCTCGCGGCCGTTGTTGGCGACGGTGACCCGATGGCCGGCGCTGCGCAGCTGCTCGGTCGCGATCAGCTGGTTCACCGGCGAATCCTCGGCGACGAGAATGTCGAAGCTGGCGCCGGAGCGCTCCGCCGGCACCGCCTCGGACGGCGCATCCGTCGCCACCGGGCTGCCCGGCAGCAACGGCAGCCGCACCCAGAAGATCGACCCGCCACCCGGCCGATCGGCCAGCCCGAGACTGCCGCCGAAGCGGTCGACCAGCCCCTTGACGATCGCCAGCCCGAGGCCGGACCCGGCCCGCGCCTCGTGGCTGTCAAGCTGGAAGAAGGGCCGGAACAGCTTGTCCCGGTCCGCGGCAGCGACCCCGGGGCCGCTGTCGGCGACGAGGAAGCGCAGTTCGAACGGCCCCTCGCCGACCGAGCGCCTGGACTGCACGGCCTCGACCGACAGCCGGACGTTGCCGACCGCCGTGAACTTGACGGCATTCGAGAGCAGGTTGACCAGCACCTGCCGCAACCGTCCGGCATCGCCGCGGCACCAGCGCGGCACGTCCTGGCCGATCGAGAGGTGGATCTCGATGCCCTTGCTGTCGGCGGCGGCGGTGAACAGGCCGACCGCGCTGTGGAGCAGTGCCGGCAGGTCGAAGTCCGCCGTCACCAGCGGCA
>NZ_JAYSFE010000016.1:45809-51778 GCF_041913585.1 Allostella sp. | reverse complement strand
AGGATGACCGCGTCGAAGGCGTCGGCGATGGCGAGATAGTCCGCCGGGCCGAGCATGCGCCGGCAGAGGTCGTCGAAGGCGAACCAGGCGACCCGGCGTGCCGCCTTCGGCACCATCAGCCGCCGGCCCAGCACCTCGATCTCGGTCGGGCGGGCGGGGATGCCGGCGGTCAGGTCGGCGAAGGTCGCGGCGAGCGCCGCCTCGGCCGCGGGCCCGGGCGGGACATGGTAGAGGCGGTGGTCCTTCAGCCGGTCGAGGCGGTAGTCGACCGCACCCGCCAGTTCCAGCACGTCCAGCTTGTCCTCGATCAGCTGGATGAAGGGCAGGAAGCGCTCGCGCTGGAGCCCGTCCTTGTAGAGGTCGCGCGGTGGCCGGTTGGAGGTCGCGATGACCACCACGCCCGCCTCGAACAGCGCCTGGAACAGGCGACCCAGGATCATCGCGTCGGCGATGTCGGTCACCTGGAACTCGTCGAAGCAGAGCAGCCAGGCCTCGCGCGCCAGTTCCTGGGCCAGCGGCTGCAGCGGATCGCCGGCATTGGTCCTGCGCCACTCGTGCAGGCGGCGGTGGACGTCCTGCATGAAGGCATGGAAATGGACCCGACGCTTCGCCTCGACCGGCGCCACGTCGAAGAAGAGGTCCATCAGCATCGACTTGCCGCGCCCGACCTCGCCATAGATGTAGAGCCCCTGCGGCGCCGGGTCGGGCCGGCGAGAGAGGCCGAGGCGGGCACGCCAGCCGCCGCTGCCGGTCTGCGGCCGGTAGCCGGCGAGCGCGTGCCACAGGGACTCCAGCTTCTCGGCGGCCAGCGCCTGCATCGGATCGGGACGCAGCTCGCCGCGCCGCACGAGGGCGCGGAACCGGGCGAGCGGCGACGCCGCGGCGGAGGATTCGGTCGTATCGGGCATGAAACCGGGGCGATAGATAGCCACCGCCGCCGGGAATGCAACCTCCGTTCGCGGCGGCGGTCGCCGGTCCGCCGCCGCTTCGGACCGGCCTCAGAGCCCGCCCGTCGCCCGCAGCGTGCCGCCATGGCAGTAGGCGGCGGCGTCCGACAGCAGGAAGAGGATCTGGCCGGCCACCTCCTCGGGCGTCGCCGCCCGGCCGAGCGGCACCAGCGAGACCATGCGGGCGACCCGGCCCGGTTCGCCGGCCGCGGCATGGATGTCGGTCTCGGTCAGGCCGGGCGCGATGCCGACGACGCGGATGCCCTCGCCCGCCACCTCCTTGGCGAGGCCGATGGTCAGGCTGTCGATCGCCCCCTTGGAGGCGGCGTACCACACGAACTCGCCGGGGCTGCCGCGGGTGGCGGCACCCGAGGAGACGTTGACGATCACGCCGCCCCCGCCGCCGCGCCGGGTCGACATGCGCCGCACCGCCTCGCGGGCGCAGAGGAAGGCCCCCAGGACGTTGATTCGGAACACCCGGTCGAGCGTCTCCGCGGTGACGTCGGCAACCCGGCCGATCGGCCCGCTGATGCCGGCATTGTTGACCAGACCGGTGAGCGGGCCGAGTGCCGCGGCCGCCTCGAACATGCCGAGGACGTCGGCTTCGACCGCGACGTCGCCGGCGACGGCGACGGCGCGGCCCCCCGCCTGCTCGATGTCGGCGACGACGCGCGCGGCGGCGGCCGCGTCGCGGGCGTAGTTGACGCAGACCGCGTAGCCGGCCCGGGCGGCGGCGCGCGCCGTGGCGGCGCCGATGCCGCGGCTGCCGCCGGTGACGAGAAGGACGCCGCGGGCGCTCATTGGGCCGCCTCCCGCACCGCCGCCGGGCGGAACATCGCCTCCATCTCGCGGCGCACCCGCACCACCTCTGCCCCCTCGTCGATCGCGACGTCGGCCCAGCCGACCGGGCGACCGGCGGCGATCGGCCGCTTCAGCCGGACGCCGTGGGCGAGGCCGAGCGGCAGGCCGCCCGCCGCCAGCGACGCCGCCGCCGGCATCAGCCGGCCATAGACGGTGAACCCGCCCTCGCCGTCCAGCGTCTCGCCGGCAGCGAGGTCGCGCTTGGCGGTGGCGACGACATCGCCGAGGAAGCCCTGGGCCGCGCCCGTCGCCTCACCGCGCAGTCCCGCCATGGCGACGGTGATGCCGAGTTCGAGCCCGATCAGGTGGTAGGGCTTGTACATGGCGGCGTAGCGCCCGCCGGGATCGGTGACGAGGCCATACTCGCGGAAGCAGCGGGCGACGTAGTCGTCCGGCGCCTCGAACACGGCATAGACGCCCCAGCGCAGGTCGCGGAAGACGGGCCGCCCGTCGCGCTCCAGGCTGGAGACGACCTCGACCGTGCCCGGCCCGTCGGCGGCCGCGTCGGCGAGCGCGCCGCCGAGCCTGGCCGGGCGCAGCACCCGCGGCAGGTCGTCGACGCCGCAGGGCGGGAAGGCGAGGCCATGTGCCTGCGGCACGAGGCCGGTAGCGTTGGCGACCGCCGCCATCTCGATCGCCGACTTGGTGCCGTCGAGGAAGGAGTTGAACATCTGCGGGTTCATGCCGCCCGCGGCCGCATCCTCCGGCGACAGGCCGTAATGGCCCCAGACCGTCTCCGGGGTCGAGGCATGGTAGGCCGGCAGGTACTTGGTCCCCTTGCCGGCGCAGACGACGCGCAGCCCGACGGCCCGCGCCCATTCCACCATCTCGGCAATCAGCGCCGGCTGGTCGCCATAGGCCAGCGAGTAGGCGACCCCGGCCGCGGCCGCCCGCCGGGCGAGCAGCGGTCCCGCCAGCACGTCCGCCTCGACATTGACCATGGCGACGTGGCGGCCGTGGGCGAAGGCGGCGAGCGCGTGGCGGATGCCGGCCGTCGGATGGCCCGTCGCCTCGACGACGACGTCGAGCCCGTCGGCGGCGAGAAGCGCCATCGCATCGTCGGTGACGAAGGTGGTGCCGGCCGCGCGCGCCGCCGCGAAGTCGCCGGCGGCGTACTGCTCGGCCGGCCAGCCGCAGCGGGCCAGCGCCGCCCGCGCCCGCTCGGGCGAGAGGTCGGCGATGCCGAGCACATGCAGGCCGGGGGTCCGGCGGGCCTGGGCCAGGAACATGGTGCCGAACTTGCCGGCGCCGATCACCCCGACGCGGATCGGGTTGCCGGCGGCCGCGCGCGCCGCGAGTAGGCGATGGAGGAACATCGGCTCAGGCGGCCTTTCCCAGGTGCAGCAGGCAGTCGTCCGGCAGGGGCTCGATCGGGCGGAAATCGCGATGGGCGATCCATTCCGGCCGCTGGAAGCGGCGGATCGCGTTGTCCACCCGGTTGAGGCTGACATAGACGATGGTGCGGTCGAAGGGCGACAGGTTGCCGGGGCTGGCATGCACGAGGTTGCCGTGGAACATCAGCACCGAGCCCGCCTTTCCCTTCGGCGCGACCAGCCCGCCCTCGGCGACGAGGCGGCGGATCGTGTCCTTGTCGATCGTCCACAGGGGATAGCTCGTCGTCTCCAGGTCGTGGCCGGCCTCCAGCACGCCCAGCTTGTGCGAGCGCGGGATGAACATGAGCGCGCCGTTGAACTCGGTCACGTCGTCGAGGAAGACGGCGACGTTCATCGCGTTCGGCCCCGGCATGTCGTCGTCGTTCTTCCAGGTGCCGTAGTCCTGGTGCCACTGCCACTGGTCACCGTCGAAGGCGGCCTTGGCGTTGATCTTGAACTGGTGGATGTAGGCCGGCCCGCCGAGGAGCTGGATCACCGGCTCGACCATGCGCGGATGGCGGGCGAGCGCGGCGAAGGTCGGGTCGTAGGTATGGGTGGCGAACGCCGTGCGCACGACGTCGCCCGTGCGCTCGCGCACGTTCTCCGGCCGGCGCTGGGCGAAGATGCGCGGGACCTCGCCCCGCATCACCGCCACCTCTTCGGCGGTGAACATCTCGGGAAGGAAGAGATAGCCCTCCTCCTCGAAGCGCGCGACCTGATCCGAAGTCAGCCTCATGGCGTCCGCTCCCGGGCGTCGTTTGCGGTCGAGGCTAGGCCCGAAGGCCGCGCCCCAGCAAGCGCCAGGCTTCACGCGGACGTGACGCCCGGCCGCGCATACCGTCTGCTAGGCAGGTTCCCGCCCCTCTGGAAGGAATCGCCATGTCGCCCAAGATCGCCGCCGGAAGCCCGATGCCCTCCTTCACGCTGCCGCAGGTCGGCGGCGGAACGCTCGACACGGGCGCGGGGGCGCCGGGCTGGTCGCTGGTCGTCGTCTATCGCGGCCGCCATTGCCCGCTGTGCAAGCGCTATCTGGCGCGGCTGAACGAGCTGCGGCCGGAGTTCGAGGCGGCATCGACGCGCGTGGTCGCGATTTCCGGCGATCCCGAGGAGAAGGCGGCGGCCGACGTCGCCGAGTTCGGCTGGACCTTCCCCGTCGGGTACGGCCTGTCGATCGACCAGATGCGGGCGCTCGGCCTCTACGTCTCGGACCCGCGCAGCCCCCAGGAGACCGACCGTCCCTTCGCCGAACCCGGCCTGTTCGTCGTCAATCCCGCCGGCCGGGTGCAGATCGTCGACCTGTCGAACGCGCCGTTCGCGCGACCGGACCTCGACGGCATCCTGCGCGGCGTCCGCCTGATCCAGGAACGCGACTACCCGATCCGCGGCACCCACGCCTGAGCGGCGCCGGCCCCTCAGCCGAGCGCCGTCGCCAGCACCATGACCGAAGCGGCGGCGACGACGCCCCAGGTGCCGAGGATGCCGACGGCGCGTCCGGGGCTGGGCCCCTCCGAGCCCGCCAGCCCGATTGCGTGCGCGGCGCGGGCGACGAACAGGGTACCGGCGAGGATGTGGATATGGAGCGATCCCCAGCCCGCGAGCGCGAGCAGGAGCAGCAGGAAGAGCGCCAGCGGGACATACTCGGCGAAGTTGCCGTGGACCCGGATGGCCCGCGCCAGATCGGGGTCGCCGCCGTCGCCGATCGCCACCTTGGCGCGGTAGCGGTGGCGGACGACGTAGCCGGCGAGCGCCAGGTAGAGCAGCCCGAGCAGCCCCGACCACAGCATCAGGGCGGCGACGGCGGGCTTCATGCGTCTCCCTCCGGCGGCAGGACGACGCCGGCGCGCGCGGTGATCGGGCCGTAGGCCTCGGGCCGGCGGTGGGCGGCGAAGTTGAAGATGGTGGTCTTGTAGGGGATCGTCCGGTCGAGGTCGCAACGCGCCACGATCAGTTCGTCGTCGCGGCTGACCGCCTGGGCGACGATCTCGCCTGAGGGCGCGATGATCGCCGAGCCGCCGATCAGCATGCAGCCCTCCTCGACCCCGGCCTTGGCCACGCCCACCACCCAGGTGCCGTTCTGGTAGGCGCCGGCCTGCATCGAGAGATGGTTGTGGAAGTCCGAGAGCGGGTCCTGATCGGGAGCCGGCGGATTGTGCTCGGGCGTGTTGTAGCCGAGCATGACCATCTCGACGCCCTGCAGCCCCATGACGCGGTAGGTCTCGGGCCAGCGGCGGTCGTTGCAGATCGCCATGCCCATGATGCCACCGAACGCCCGCCACACCGGCCAGCCGAGATTGCCGACCTCGAAGTAGCGCTTCTCGAGATGCTGGAAGGCGCGCCACGGCTCGTTGGCGGCGTGCCCGGGCAGATGGATCTTGCGATACTTGCCGACGACGCGGCCCTTGGGATCGACCAGGATCGCGGTGTTGAAGCGCCGGCGGCGCCCGTCCTCGACCGCGAGCTCGGCATAGCCGATCTTGAAGCCGATCCCGAGCCGGGTTGCCTCCTCGAAGAGCGGCCGCGTCTCCGGCCCCGGCATCTCGGTCTCGAAGAAGGCGTCGATCTCGGCCTCGTCCTCCATCCACCAGCGCGGAAAGAAGGTGGTCAGCGCCAGTTCCGGGAAGACGACGACCCGGCAGCCCATGCCGTGCGCCTGGCGCATGAGCTCGACCAGCCGGCGGACGACATCGGCGCGCGAATGGGCGCGCTGGATCGGGCCGAGCTGGGCGGCGCCGACGGTGAGGATGCGCGACATCGGTTCCCTCTCTCCTGTTCCTCGGCCAGCCCTATT
>NZ_JAYSFE010000016.1:0-45709 GCF_041913585.1 Allostella sp. | reverse complement strand
CGGTGAGGATGCGCGACATCGGTTCCCTCTCTCCTGTTCCTCGGCCAGCCCTATTCCTCGGCCAACTCGAGCAGCGTGTGCAGCAGCACGTCGGCGCCCGCCGCCAGATCCTCGGGCCGGGTGAACTCGCGGACGTTGTGGCTGAGGCCGCCGACCGAGGGCGCGAAGATCATCGCCGCCGGGCACAGCCGCGCCATCATCTGGGCGTCGTGGCCGGCGCCCGAGGTCATGCGGCGGATCGAGTGGCCGAGCCGGCCGGCCACCCGCTCGATGCGGGCGGCGATGCCGGCGTCGAAGACGACGGGGTCGAAGCGCGCGAGGCGGCGGGCACGGATCTCGACCTTCTCCGCCCGGGCGAGGTCGGCGGTGAAGGCGGCGAGCCGGCGCTCCGCCTCGCGCAGGGCGTCGGCGTCGGTGTTGCGCAGGTCGACCGTCATCGTCGCCCGCTGGGCGATGACGTTGATGATGTTGGGCACGAGCTCGACCCGGCCGACGGTGGCGAGCTGGTTGCCGCCCATGCGCTGCGCCAGCTCGCGCAGGAAGAGCGCGATGGCGGCGGCGGCGAACCCGGCGTCGCGGCGCAGGCGCAACGGCGTGGTTCCGGCGTGGTTCGACTGGCCCTCGATCGTCAGCTCCTGCCAGGAGATGCCCTGCAGGCTGTCGACGGCGCCCAGCGTCACCCCTTCGGCGTCGAGGACCGGCCCCTGCTCGATATGGAGCTCGACGAAGGCGCGCGGCCGGATGGTGCCGACCGGCATGTCGCCGACATAGCCGATGCGCGCCAGCTCGTCGCCGAGGACGGCGCCGTCGATGCCGCGCGCGGCCAGCGCCTCCGCCAGCGACAGGCCGCCCGCATGGACGAGGCTGCCCATCATGTCGGGGGCGAAGCGCGCGCCCTCCTCGTTGGTGAAGACCGCGACGGCGAGCGGCCGCCGGGTCAGGATCTCGGCCGCGTTGAGGACCCGCACGACCTCGAGCCCGGCGAGCACGCCGTAGTTGCCGTCGTAGCGGCCGCCGGTGCGCACCGTGTCGATGTGCGAGCCGGTCATCACCGGCGGCCCATCCTCGCGGCCGGCGCGGATGCCGAAGATGTTGCCGATCGCGTCGATCCGCACGAAGAGACCCAGTTCGCGCATCCACTCGACGACGAGGTCGCGGCCGGCCTTGTCCGCGTCGGTCAGCGCCAGCCGGCAGCAGCCGCCGCCCTCGATCGCGCCGACTTGGGCCAGGGCGTCGAGTCGGGCCGTGAGCCGCGCGCCGTCGATGCGGAAATCGGCGATGCGGGGGCCGGCGGCGGTCATGCCGCGGCCCGCACGGCGGCGGCCGGGCGGCCGACCAGCTCGGCATAGAGCGCCGGGTCGGTGTCGCCCTCGCTGCCGAAGAGCAGCACCCGCGAGCCTGCGTCGAGGCCGAGCCGCAGGCGCGCCGCCGGATCGGCGGCCGCCGCCATCAGCCCGGCGAGGCCGCCGACCCCGGACTCGCCCGCCACCACCGGCGGCGTGCCGGCGGCCAGCGCCCGCATCGCCGCGACCGCGGCCGCGTCGGGGATGGTCATGAAGGCGTCGGCGCCGGTCTCCAGCACCGCCCAGGCGATCAGCGAGACCTCGCCGCAGGCGAGCCCGGCCATGATGGTGTCGAGCGCGCCGGGGAAGACGGCGGGCCGCCCGGCCTGGGCGCTGGCGAAGAGGCAGGCCGCCCGCTCCGGCTCGACGACGACGAAGCGCGGCCGGTCCCTGCCCCAGCGCTCCCAGAAATGGCCGCAGATCGCGGCCGCGAGGCCGCCGACGCCGGCCTGGACGAAGCAGTGGGTCGGCCGCTCGCCCGGCGGCAGCTGCGCCATCGCCTCGTCGGCCATCAGGGCATAGCCCTGCATGACGTCGCGCGGCACGTCGACATAGCCCTCGTAGGAGGTGTCGGAGACGACGAACCAGCCGTTGCGGGCGGCGTCCTCGGCCGCCCGGCGGACCGAATCGTCGTAGTTGCCGGGGGTGCGCACGACCTCGGCGCCGAAGGCGGCGATGGCGTCGCGGCGGCCGTCGCTCACCGTCTCGTGGATATAGATGACGCAGCGGCAGCCGAAGGTGCGGGCGCCCCAGGCGACCGAGCGGCCATGATTGCCGTCCGTGGCGCAGGTGACGGTGATGCCGGCGACGAGGTCGCGGTGGCGGCCGGCGGCGAGGTCGGCGGCGCCGACGGTCTCCCCCGTGCGGGCGCGGATCTCGCGCTGGAGCAGCCGGAACACGGCGTAGGCGCCGCCCAGCGCCTTGAAGCTGCCGAGGCCGAAGCGGCCGCTCTCGTCCTTGTACCAGACGGCGGCGACGCCGAGGTCGCCGGCCAGCCCGGGCAGCGCCACCAGCGGCGTCGCCGCGTAGCCCGGCCATTGCCGGATCTCGTCGCGGGCGGCGGTGAAGGCGGCCGCATTGAGGACGGCGCTCTGGGCCGGCCCATAGGACGCGGCCGGCCCGGCGGCGCGCGGGTTGGGGAAGAGGCGGTGGGGGATGGCGGTCGTCATGGCGGCGGGACATTAACCCGGCTGCCGCGTCGTGGGCGAGGGGAAGCGCCGATTGGCCCTTGTGGCACCGCTCCCGCGCGCGGTACGGGAATCGTCCCTCCGCTGCCGATCCCGCCATTCCCTCCGGGAGCCCGCCATGATCGATCATTCGTTCAGCCACAACCTGCAGATGACCAAGGCGGTCGTCCGCTCCAGGGGCGGCGTCGTCGCCTCGCAGAGCCGGCGCGCGGCCGATGCCGGCGCGGCCGTGCTGCGCGCCGGCGGCAACGCCGTCGATGCCGCCATCGCCGCCTCCTTCACGGTCGGCGTGCTGGAGAACTGGATGAACGGCATCGGCGGCGGCGGCTGCATGCTGGTCTATGTCGCGAAGGAGAAGCGCGTCCACGCCATCGACTTCACGATGGTGGCGCCGCTCGGCATCGATCCCGCCGACTATCCGCTGACCGGCACCGGCGGTGCGGCCGATCTCTTCGGCTGGCCGGGGGTGCTGGGCGACCGCAACGTCCACGGGCCGCTGTCGATCGCCGTGCCGGGCTACCTCGCCGGCATCGACCTGGCGCGCCGCACCTTCGGCTCGAAGCCGCTGGCGGAACTGATGGCGCCCGCCATCGGCCATGCGGAGCAGGGGCTGATGGTCGACTGGTATGCGACGCTCCTGATCTCGACCGGCGCCAAGGACCTGCTGAAATACCCCGGAAGTGCCGCGATCTGGCTCGACGGCGGCGTGCCGCCGGTCGGCAACTGGTCGGGTCCGCCGAAGATGCTGCCCTTCCCGAAGCTGGCGGCGACGCTGCGGCACATCGCGGCCCATGGTGCGGAGGACTTCTACAAGGGCGCCATGGCCCGCAAGGTCGTGGCCGACATGCAGGCCGTCGGCGCGAAGATCACGCTCGACGACCTCGCGCGCTACGAGGCGCGGCTGGTCGAGTCGATCCGCCTGCCCTACCGCGGCTTCGACGTCCACGCCATGTCCGGCCTCACCGCCGGCCCGACCGTCGCCAAGTGCTTCGCCCGGCTGGCGGCCGAGGCGGCGGGCGGCGACGGCGCCCCCGACACCGAGCGCTACCTCGCCTATGCCCGCACGCTGCACGACGCCTATGCCGAGCGGCTGGAGACGATGGGCGAGGCCGAGGGCACCAAGGAGCCGGTCTCGACCACCCATCTCGCCGCCATCGACGGCGAGGGCAACATGGTGACCATCACCCAGACCCTGCTGTCGCTCTTCGGCAGCAAGGTGACCCTGCCCGAAACCGGCATCCTGATGAACAACGGCATCATGTGGTTCGACCCGCGGCCGGGCCGGCCGAACTCGATCGCCCCCGGCCGGCGGCCGCTCAACAACATGTGCCCCCTGGTGGTGACCAAGGACGGCGCGCCGCGGTTCGCCATCGGCGCCTCGGGCGGACGCCGGATCATGCCGGCGGTGATGCAGATCTCGGCCTTCCAGATGGATTACGGCATGGGCTTCGGGGAGGCCTTTGCGCAGCCGCGGCTCGACGTCAGCGGCCTCGACGGGGTCACCGCCGAGCCGCGCCTGCCGCAGGCGACGCTGGACGCGCTCGCCGCCGAGTTCCCGCTCAGCGTCCAGCCGCGCATGGTCTATCCCAAGAACTACGCCTGCCCGGTCGCGGTCGCGGTCGACCCGGCGACGGGCGAGCGGCTCGGCACCGCCGAGCCGTCGCAGCCGTGGGGCGACGGCGCGGCGGAGATCTGACGGCCGGCCGGGCACGGGTCTTGCTTGACGGGGCGCGGAGGCTTCGCGCGTCGCCGGCAGGCGGGCCCGTGCCGCTGGACCTCGACGCTTGTCAGGTCCGACGGCCGGGTTATTGTAGCTGCCAAGGAACAAGAACGCGCGGGATCCGCAGGGATCGACGACCGTTCGGAGCGCTCCTCCGCCGTGGGGGAGCAAATGGGGAAGGGGAAGCATGATGAAGCAATGGGCAATCGCCGCATCCGCGGCGGCGCTGGCGGTTTCGTGGGGCGCGCCCGACGCAGCCGCCCAGAAGTCCAAGGACACGCTGCGCGTAGCCTGGCAGTACACGGTCGAGAACGTCGACAACTACTTCAACACCAACCGCGAAGGCATCCTCTTCTCGCGGATGGTCTGGGACACGCTGGTCGATCGCGACCCCAAGACCTTCAAGACGATCCCGAACCTGGCGACGGCCTGGAAATGGGCCGACGACCGCACCCTGGAGATGGAACTGCGCCAGGGCGTGAAGTTCCACAACGGCGAGGAGTTCGACGCCGACGACGTCGTCTTCACGCTGAACTGGGTGTCCAACCCCGAGAACAAGGTCCTCAACCAGTCGAACGTGAGCTGGATCGAGAAGGTCGAGAAGATCGACAAGTTCAAGGTCCGGATCATCAGCAAGAAGCCGTTCCCGGCGGCGCTGGAGTTCCTGACGATCCCGATCGTCATGTACCCGAACGAGTACTACGCCAAGGTCGGCCCGAAGGAGATGGGCCTGAAGCCGGTCGGCACCGGTCCCTACAAGGTGACCAAGATCGAGCCGGCGAAGGAATACACGCTGGAGCGCTGGGAAGGGCATTTCTCGGGCGGCTCCAAGCCGCACGCGAAGATCAAGAACATCGTCATCCGCACCATCCCCGAGATGTCGACCCAGATCGCCGAGCTGCTGGCCGGCGGCGTCGACTGGATCTGGTACGTCCCGACCGACCAGGCCGACCGCCTGGAGCGGGTGCCGAGCCTGAAGGTCGACCGGGCGGAGACGATGCGGACGGGCTATATCGGCTTCGACGCCTCGAACCGCACCAGCAACAAGGCGATCAACGACGTCCGCGTGCGGCAGGCGATCGCGCACGCCATCGACCGCGACGCCATCATCAAGAACCTGATCGGCGGCGCCTCGCGCAAGATCCACGCGCCCTGCTTCCCGACGCAGTTCGGCTGCGACGATTCGGTGGCGACGAAGTACGAGTACGATCCGGCCAAGGCGAAGAAGCTGCTCGCCGAGGCGGGCTTCGCCAACGGCTTCGACCTCGACTTCTATGCCTACCGGCCGCGCGACTGGGCCGAGGCGATCATGGGCTACCTGACCGCGGTCGGCATCCGCCCGAAGCTGCAGCACATGACCTACATCGCGGTGCGCGACAAGAACCATGAGGGCGTCACCCCGATGTACTTCATGGACTGGGGCTCGTACTCGATCAACGACGTCTCGGCGATCATGCCGAACTTCTTCGGCGGCAGCCCCGACGACTTCGCCCGCGACCCCGACGTCCAGAAGTGGCTCGCCGCCGGCGGCTCGACCGTCGACGAGAAGGCGCGCAAGGAGAACTACTCCAACGCCATCAAGCGCATCACCGAGCGCGTCTACTGGCTGCCGATGTTCAGCTTCGTGACCAACTACGCCTACACCAAGGATCTCGACTTCACGCCCTTCGCGGACGAATTGCCGCGCTACTACCTCTACGGCTGGAAGTAACCGGCAGGATGCGACGGGGGCGGCAGGCCGCCCCCGTCGACTGCCACGAGTCCCGGCACGAGTACCGATCCCGAGCGGCGCTTCCGAGCGTCCTTCCTCTCCAGCCCCGGGCGACCCGATGCTCGCTTACTCCCTGAAGCGTCTCGTACTGGCCTTCCTCGTGGTGCTGACGGTTTCCGGCATCACCTTCACCCTGACGAATGCGGCGATCGACCCGGCCAAGGCGCTGGCCGGCGAGTCCGCCACCGCCGCCGACATCGAGGCGATCCGCAAGGCCTACGGCTTCGACCGGGCCTACATCGTCCAGTATGCCGACTGGCTCGGCAGCGCGCTCACCGGCCAGTTCGGCGAATCCTTCCGCATGCGCCGGCCGGTCGCCACCCTGCTCGCGGAGCGGCTGCCGGTGACCATGACGCTCGGCGTCTGCGCCCTCGCCTTCGCGCTCCTGCTGTCGATCCCGCTCGGCGTGGTCGCCGCGCTGAAGCCGAACTCCGCCGTCGACCGGGTCGCGCTCTCCCTGTCCGTGCTCGGGCAGGCCCTGCCGACCTTCTGGTTCGCGCTGATGATGATCATCCTGTTCGGCGTGGTGCTGCGCTGGCTGCCGATCTCCGGCTCGGACACCTGGCTGCACTTCGTCATGCCGTCGGTGGCGCTCGGCTACTATGCGACGCCGGCCTTCATGCGGCTGACGCGCGCCGGCATGATCGAGGTGCTGGCCTCCGACTACATCCGGACCGCGCGGGCGAAGGGCCTGCGCCCGGGGACCGTCCTCTTCAAGCACGCGCTGCGCAACGCGGTCATCCCCGTGGTGTCGCTGGCGGCGGTGCAGTTCGGCTTCATGCTCGGCGGCTCGGTCGTCATCGAGACGATCTTCGCCCTGCATGGCGTCGGCTTCCTCGCCTGGGAATCGATCAGCCGCTCCGACATCCCGGTGGTGCAGGCGATCGTGCTGCTGATCTCGCTCTTCTACATCGTGCTGACGCTGGTGGCGGACCTCCTCAACGCCTACCTCGATCCCCGCATCCGGGTGGCGTGACGGCCATGTCGACCTCGACCCTGATCGGCCCCGGCCGCCTGTCGCCCGAGCAGATGCTGGCGCCAAGCCCCGCGGCCCTGCTCCGCCGCCGCATCTTCGGCCATCGCAGCCTGATGTTCGGCATCGTCGTCCTCGGCCTCATGCTGGCGATGGCGGCCGGCGCCTGGTTCATCGCCCCGCACGACCCCTATGCCCAGAGCCTCGCCACAAGGCGCCTGCCGCCGATCTGGCACGCCTGGTTCTGGGACGACCCGAAGGCGACCTGGGACCATGTCCTGGGCACCGACAAGGTCGGGCGCGACTATCTCTCGCGCCTCATCTACGGCGCCCGCATCTCGCTCCTGATCGGCGTCGCGACGATGCTGCTGTCGGGCATCATCGGTACGACGCTGGGCGTGCTCGCGGGCTATTTCGGTGGCCGCGTCGACCTCGTCGTCACCTTCCTCGTCACCACGCGGCTGTCGATGCCGGTGGTGCTGGTGGCGCTGGCGGTGGTCGCGCTCTATGGCGGATCGCTGGAGGTGGTGATCCTGGTCCTGGGCTTCCTCCTCTGGGACCGCTTCGCCGTCGTCATGCGCAGCGTCACCATGCAGGCGCGCTCGCTCGACTACGTCACCGCGGCGCAGGCGATCGGCTGCTCGACGCCCTACATCCTTCTGCGCGAGATCCTGCCCAACATCCTGAACTCGCTGGTGGTGGTGGCGACGGTCGAGATGGCCAACGCCATCCTGCTCGAGGCCGCCCTGTCCTTCCTCGGCCTCGGCGTCCAGCCGCCGCTGCCGTCCTGGGGCCTGATGCTGTCGGAAGCGAAGGAGGACATGTTCTTCAGCCCGTGGATGATCACGCTGCCGGGCATCTGCCTCTTCTTCCTCGTCCTCTCGATCAACCTGCTGGGCGACGGCGTGCGCGACGTCACCGCGCCCGAGAACCGGAACTGACTGGGAACCGATGAGCGCCATCCTCGAAGTCCAGAACCTCCGGGTCGAAATCCCGATCGCCACCGGCACCCTGGTGCCGGTGCGCGGCATCAGCTTCAGCGTCCAGCGCGGCGAGACGCTCTGCATCGTCGGCGAGTCCGGCTGCGGCAAGTCGCTGACCTCGCTGTCGATCATGAATCTCCTGCCGAAGCGGGCGAAGCGCACCGCCGACCGACTCATGCTGGGCGACGCCGACCTCCAGGCGATGGACGAGCGCGCCATGTCGGACGCCCGCGGCAACCGAATGGCGATGATCTTCCAGGAGCCGATGACCAGCCTCAACCCGGCCTACACGGTCGGCAACCAGCTCGAGGAGGCCTATCTGCGCCACCGCCGGGCGTCGCGGCGGGAGGCGCGGGAACGGGCCGTCTTCCTCCTCGAGAAGGTCGGCATCAGCGCCGCCGCCAGCCGCCTCGGCCAGTATCCGCACCAGCTCTCCGGCGGCCTCCGGCAGCGGGTGATGATCGCCATGGCGCTGATGTGCGGGCCCGAGCTCATCATCGCCGACGAGCCGACGACGGCGCTCGACGTCACCATCCAGGCACAGATCCTCCACCTGCTCGCCTCCCTGCAGCGGGAGCTGCAGATGGGCGTGATGCTCATCACCCACGACCTCGGCATCGTCGCCCGCGTCGCCGACCGGGTCGCCGTCATGTATGCCGGCGAGATCGTCGAGAGCGGCACGGTCCACGAGGTCTTCTCGCGTCCGCTCCACCCCTACACGCAGGGGCTGCTGCGCTGCATCCCGGTGCCGGGCCGGACGAAGCGGGGTGCGCATCTGGGCTCGATCCCGGGGGTGGTTCCGGCACTCTTCGGCGATCCGACGCAGTGCAGCTTCGCCAACCGCTGCGAGCACGCGACCCCGGCCTGCACGGCCGGACCGGTCCCGCTCACCGCGCTCGGCGAGGGCCGCGCCTACCGCTGCGTCCTGCCGGTCGAAAC
Source organism: Allostella sp. (assembly GCF_041913585.1). NCBI lineage: Bacteria > Pseudomonadati > Pseudomonadota > Alphaproteobacteria > Rhodospirillales > Allostellaceae > Allostella > Allostella sp. The sequence goes on along the minus strand of NZ_JAYSFE010000016.1, from coordinate 36,793 downwards.
CTGCATCGCCAACCAGGCGCGTCCGGTGGCCGCATGACCCCGATCCTGGAAACCGCCAACGTCTTCCGCACCTTCCAGATCGGCACCGGCTTCCTCAAGCCGAAGCGCCCGCTCCATGCCGTCAACGGCGTGACGCTCCGGCTCGCCAAGGGCGAGGTGCTGGGGCTGGTCGGGGAATCGGGCTGCGGGAAGTCGACGCTGGCGCGCATGCTGCTCGGCCTGCTGCCGCCCTCCTCGGGCGACATCCTGATCGGCGGCCAGGCACTGTCGACGCTCGACCGGCGGGCGACGGCGCGGCGCATCCAGCCGATCTTCCAGGACCCCTACTCCTCGCTCAACCCGCGCAAGACGATCGGCGACATCATCCAGCTGCCGCTCAAGGTCCACCGCGTCGGGTCGCCGTCGGACTGGCCGGCCAAGGTCCGCGAGATGATGGACATGGTGGGCCTGCCCCACCGCTACGCCGACAACTACCCGAGCCAGCTCTCCGGCGGCCAGCGCCAGCGCGTGGCGATTGCGCGCGCGCTCATCATGCGGCCGGAACTGGTGATCTGCGACGAGCCGACCTCGGCGCTGGACGTCTCGGTGCAGTCGCAGATCCTGAACCTGCTGCTCGACCTCCAGCGCGAGCTCGGGCTGACCTACCTGCTCATCAGCCACAACCTCGCCGTCGTCGAGCACATGGCCCACCGGGTGGCCGTCATGTATCTCGGGCGCATCGTCGAGGAGGCGGAGACCGACCAGCTCTTCCGCGACCCGCAGCACCCCTACACCCAGGCGCTGCTCGCCTCGGTGCTGACGCCGGAGCCGGGACTGGGCGTCCCCGACGCCCATCTCGGCACCGCCTTCCCGAACCCGATCGACCCGCCGCCCGGCTGCACCTTCCATCCGCGCTGCCCGCACGCCATGGCCGTGTGCCGGACGATCGCGCCGAAGCCGCTGCCGACCGCGACCGGACATGTCGAGTGCCATCTCTACGACACCCAGATGAAAGAGGCGTCCTGACGCCGCATTCCCCGTCATGCCGGAGCCCTTGACGGGGCGCGAGCGGTTCGCGCGCGACGGCTTCGTCGGACCGGCGGCAGTGCTCACCGCGGCGCAGTGCGCGCTTCTGCTTCGCCACGAAGCCGCCGGCTCCCATCCGCCCCCGCTCGACTGGAACAAGGGTCGCGCCGCCACCGATCCGCTGTTCGCCGACATCGCGCGCACCCCGGCGATCCTGCGCCTCCTGCGCCCGCTGCTCGGCGACGAGGTGATCCTCTGGGGAGCCTCGATCGTCCGCCGCGGCCCGGGCGACGTCCACACCTGGCACACGGACATCGAGACGTCGGCCCCGGACGGGCGGTTCGTCTCGGTCTGGATCGGACTGGAGAACACCGGCGTCGCGTCGGGGCTGACCCTGGTCCGCGGTTCGCACCGGCTGCCGCGCACGATCCAGGAGGAACTGCATCGCCGCGGCCTGCGACGGAGCGAGCTCGCCGACGCCGACGTTCTCGCGATCGCCCGCGAGACCGATCCCGAGGCGACGCTGGAGACCCCGCCGGTCGCCGACGGGCTGGCGATCCTGTTCCACGGGCGCACCTGGCACGGCTCGCGCAACCGGCGCGGCGGGCCGCCGCGGAGCGCCCTCCTGCTGCAGTACGCCGCGGCGGCCACTCCGGTCCGCATTCTCGATTCGCGCCGCCTGGAATGGCCGTTCGCCTTCCTCGACCAGCCGCGACCGCCGGTCCTGGCCGTGCTCGGGGCGGGCGACGCGCGCGCGAACCGGCTGGTCCTGCCGCCCGAACGGGCCGGAAGCCTGCCGCGGGAGCGGGTGTTCCCCCTCGCCCTGCCACTGCCGCGCCCGGCCGGGGCCGCCTGGCAGCCGCATCCCCTGCTGTCGGGGCGGGCGCCCAATCTCGCCGCCTTCACCTGCCACGCCTCGGTGCTGGCCCCCGGCCACCAGCCGCATCCGCCGCACAGGCACATCGAGGAGGAAATCCTGGTCGTCCTCGACGGCGCGGCGGAACTGACGATCGCCGCGAGCCCGGACGACCCGGCGCCGCGGCGGATCGCCGCCGGGACCGGCCACGCCGCCTACTATCCCGCCTACCAGCACCACACGATCCGCAATGCCGGCCCCGGGCCTCTCAGCTACGCGATGATCAAGTGGTCGGGACCGGCCGCGGCCGTGGACACGGCACTGGCCGTGCAGTCCGACGCCGATCCCGGCGCGGCCGCGACGCCCGGCCGGGACGGCGTCGCCATCCGGCCGATCTTCGAGGGCCCGACGCAGTTTCTCGGCAAGCTGCATGCCCACCGCACCACCGTCCGGCCGGGCGGCGGCTATCCCGCCCATGTCGATCCGCACGACATCGTCATCTTCGTGCTGTCCGGCCGCGTCCGCACGCTGGGCCGGGAGGTCGGCGCCGGGGCCGTGCTGTTCCATCCGGCGGGCGAACCGCACGGGATGGAGAACCCCGGACCGGAGCCCGCCCGCTACCTCGTCTTCGAGTTCCACGCGCCCGGCCCCGCGACCGTTGCCGCCGTCGTCGACGCGAACTGGTATCTGGCGCGCTACCCGGACGTGGCGGCCGCCGGGATCGACCCGCTGCACCACTATCTGCGCTTCGGCGCGCGGGAAGGGCGGCTGCCGCGGCCGCCGACGCCGGCCGCGGCCATGGACACCGACCTGCTGGATCCCGCCTGGTACCTCGCCCGCTATCCCGACGTCGCCGCGTCGGGGCAGGACCCGGTCCGGCACTATCGGGATTTCGGCGCCGCCGAAGGGCGCGAAGCCTGTGCCGACCATGCGCTTCGCCTCGCCCAGCGGTCCGGACTATTCGATGCGGACTGGTATCGGCGCCGGCATCCGGGCGAACCCGGTTCGGCCGAGGCGCTGCTCCGGGCCTACCTTTCCGAACCGGCCCTGTGGCACCGGGCGACGGGGCCGCGCTTCCACGGCGCCGCCTATCTGGCGGACCATCCCGACGTCGATGCGGCCGGGCTCAATCCGCTCGTCCACTATCTCCGGCACGGCCGGCGCGAAGGTCGCGCCCTGCCCGTCGTCCAGGACTGGCAGCCGCCGCCGGACCTGGAGCGGCGCCTCGCCCGCTACCGCGCCCGGCCGCGCGGCGCCCGGGCGCCGATGGCGGTCTGCACGGCGATCGTCGGCGGCTACGAGACGCTGATGGTGCCGGACCGCCCGGACCCGGCCGTCGACTATCTCTGCTTCTCGGATCGTCCGACCGACGGCTACGGCCTGTGGGACGTGCGTCCGATCCCCTTCCGGCACGAGGATCCGGTGCGCGTCGCCCGCTTCGCCAAGACCCATCTGACGACGCTGGCGGAGGGCTACGAGGCGATCGCCTGGATCGACGGCAACGTGCTGCTTCGCGGCGACCCTCTGGCCCATGCCGAGCGCGTGGCCGCCGCCGGCTGGGGCATCGGGCTCGTGCCCCATCCCGAGCGCGACTGCGTCTTCGCCGAGGCCGAGGCCTGCAAGGCCATGGCGCGCGACGATCCCGCAATCATCGACGCGCAGATGGAGCGCTATCGCGCGCTGGGGGTCCCGGCAGGCGCCGGCCTGTGGGAAACCAACTTCTTCGTCCTGCGTCCCGGCGAACCCGGCGTCCGCGCCGCATGCCGGCTGTGGTGGCACGAGATCGCCCGCCACAGCCGCCGCGACCAGCTGTCCCTCGGCTACGCGCTCGCACGCTCCGGCGCCGTTTCCGGGGCCCTGCTGCCGCCGGGGGTATCGGTGCGGAACCACCCGGACTTCCGCTATTTCGACCACGCCGTCTGCCGGCGGATGATCGCGCCGGAATTCCTGCGCGCAGCGGTCGCCGCCCCGGGCTGACCCTCAGATCCGCCGGTTGCGCAGCCGGTCCTCCGGCTTCTCCCACATCAGGAAGTCGGGCCCGAGCCGGTCGATCGCGGGGCAGCCCATCTGCGCCATGGCGAGGTCGACCTCGCGGCGCATGATGGCGAGCGCCTTGTCGACGCCCGGCTTGCCGGCCGCCGCCGCGCCGTAGAGCGTTGCCCGGCCCATGAAGACCAGCTTGGCGCCGAGGCACTGGGCGATCAGTGCGTCGCTGCCGCGGCGGACGCCGCCGTCGAGCATCACCGTCATCCGCTCGCCCACCGCCTCGACCACCGCCGGCAGGACGTCGAGCGGCGCCGGCGACCGGTCGAGCTGGCGGGCGCCGTGGTTCGACACCATGATCCCGTCGACCCCGAGGTCGGCCGCCCGGATCGCGTCGTCGGGATGCATGATGCCCTTCAGCACGAGGTTGCGCGGCCACAGGCGGCGCAGCTTCTCGACGTCGCTCCAGGTCAGCGGCGGATAGGATTCCGCGACCACGAAATCCGCCACCTCGTCGGCGGTGGCGCCCGGCTTCGCATAGGGCGCCCAGTTGTCGAACATCGGCGTGCCGGTGCGCAGGTACTCCATCATCCAGCCCGGGTGCAGCAGCGCCTCGAGACGGGTGCGCAGGCTCATCCGGAGCGGGCGGGCGAAGCCGTTGCGGATGTTGCGCTCGCGGTTCGAAGGACAGGGCACGTCGACGGTCAGCACCAGGGTCGAGAGGCCGGCGTCGCGGGCGCGCGCCACCATCCCCTCCGAGATGCTCCACGTCTTGGCCGGATAGAGCTGGTACCAGCCGTGCTCGGGCGCGACCCGCGCCAGGTCCTCGATCGAGCCGGTGGCGCTGCCCGACATGATGAAGGGGATGTCGGCGTCGCGCGCCGCCTCGGCCAGCATCATGTCGGCGCCGGGACGGAAGAGGCCGGCGAGGCCGGTCGGCGCGATCCCGAAGGGGCTGGCATATTCCCGGCCGAAGAGGGTCGTCTTCTGGCTGCGCTGGGTCACGTCGACCATGAAGCGCGGCACGATGCGGTAGTTGCGGAACGCGTCGACCGCCCGGTCGAGCCCGTCCTCGCCGTCGACGCCGCCCTCGATGAAGTCGTAGCAGATCCTGGGCAGCCGCCGCTTGGCCATGCGGCGCAGGTCGTCGAGATTGACGGCACGCTCGAGATTCATCGCTTCCACCCCGGACTGGATCGTTCGTTCCGACGACGGCGCCGCCCCGGAGCGGGCCTCGACTCGCCGTCATTCTGGTTCGCCGGCCCGACCCTTCCAAGGGCTTCCCGCTGGCCGGTCGCATCATTTCCGGCATATTGTCGAGGTCCTTCCGCGAGCGGTCCCGCGCGGCCGCGCCACGACATTCCGATTCGATCCGAACCGGCGAGGCCCTTGCCATGTCCCGCGATGCCGTCATCCAGGAAATCGAGCGGCACTTCGATTCCGGCGCCTTCCATGCCGACCTCGCGCGCCGCGTCGCCATCCCGACGGAGAGCCAGAACCCCGACCGGCGCCCCGTCCTCTACCAGTACCTGAACGCGGAGATCGGGCCGGCGCTGGCCGGGCTCGGCTATCGCTGGGAGGTGCTGGAGAACCCGGTCGCCGGCGGCCCGCCCTTCCTGGTGGCGGAGCGCCACGAGGGCGACCATCTGCCGACGGTGCTCACCTACGGCCATGGCGACGTCGTCCGTGGCCAGGAGGAGCAGTGGACGAAAGGCAAGGGGCCCTGGCAGCTCGACCTCGACGGCGAGCGCATCTATGGCCGCGGCACCGCCGACAACAAGGGCCAGCACACGATCAACCTCGCCGCGATCGCCGCGGTCCTGAAGTTGCGCGGCCGGCTCGGCTTCAATTCCCGCATCCTCATCGACATGGGCGAGGAGGTCGGCTCCCCCGGGCTCGACGCCTTCTGCGCCGCCCATCGCGACCGGCTGGCGAGCGACGTGCTGATCGGCTCGGACGGGCCGCGCCTGCAGCCCGGACAGCCGACGCTCTACATGGGCACGCGCGGCGCCTTCAACTTCGACCTCACGATCGACCTGCGCCAGGGCGGCCACCATTCCGGCAACTGGGGCGGGCTGCTCGCCAATCCCGGCATCCTGATGGCCCATGCGCTGGCCAGCCTGACCAGCCCGACCGGCGCCATCCGCGTGCCGGAATGGCGCCCCGCGCCGATGACGAACTCGGTGCGCGCCGCACTCTCCGGCCTCATCGTCGACGGCGGCGAGGACGGGCCGGAGATCGACCCCGACTGGGGCGAGCCCGGGATGTCGCCGGCCGAGCGGGTTTTCGGCTGGAACAGCTTCGAGGTGCTGGCGATGCGCACCGGCAACCCCGACAAGCCGGTCAACGCCATCCCGCCCAGGGCCACCGCCCACTGCCAGATCCGCTACGTCGTCGGCTCCGACCCGGAGGAGTTCCTGCCGGCGCTGCGCCGCTGGTTCGACGCCCACGGCTTCCCGATGGTGCAGGTCAGCCGGTCGCGCGGCGAGGCGGCACCCGCCACCCGGCTCGATCCCGAGCATCCCTGGGTCGTCTGGACCGCGGACTCGGTCGAGCGCACCCTCGGCCGACGGCCGGCGCTGCTGCCCAACCTCGGCGGCACGCTGCCCAACCACGCCTTCGCGCTGACGCTCGCCACGCCCACGGTCTGGGTCCCGCACTCCTATGCCTCGTGCTCCCAGCACGCGCCGGACGAACACATGCTGGCGCCCATCGCCCGCGAGGGCCTGCGCATGATGGCCGGCATCTTCTGGGACCTCGGCGAGCCGGGCACGCCGGCCCGCGCCGCCTGAGCCGCCGACCGGAAGCATGCCTTCGCCCGCTGCCACGGGCCGCCATCCCACACGGAATTCGACCGCTCGAAAGGACATTCCCATGACCCAGCTCGTCGACCAGCCCGCCGTCGAACTGCGCCGCCTGATCGGAACCCGCCAGCTCTCGCCCGTCGAACTGCTGGAAGCCTGCCTCGTCCGCATCTCGGAAGTGAACCCGGTCCTCAACGCCGTCACCGCGATGTGCGTCGACCGCGCCCGCGACGAGGCGCGGCGGGCCGAGGAGGCGGTGATGCGCGGCGACCCGCTGCCGCCGCTGCATGGCCTGCCGGTCGGCATCAAGGACCTGAACGAGACGGGCGGCCTCCGCACCACCTGGGGCTCGCCGCTCTTCGCCGACTATGTGCCGGCCAAGGACGAGCGGATGGTGGCGGGGGTGCGCGCCGCCGGCGCCATCGTCGTCGGCAAGACCAACGTCCCCGAATGGGGGGCGGGCGCCAACACCAACAACCCGGTCTATGGACCGACCGGCAACGCCTGGGATCCGACCCGCATCTGCGGCGGCTCGTCGGGCGGCTCGGGCGTCGCGCTCGCGACCTCGATGCTGCCGATCTGCACCGGCTCGGACACCGGCGGCAGCCTGCGCATCCCCGCCGCCTTCTCCGGCATCGTCGGCTACCGGCCGTCGCCGGGCCTGGTGCCGTCGGAGCGGCGCGGTCTCGGCTGGACCGCGCTCTCGGTCGTCGGGCCGATGGGCCGCAACGTCGCCGACACCTGCCTCCTGATGGAGGCCATGGTCTCCGACGACAGCCGCGACCCCTTCGCCGGCCCCGTCGACCCGGCGGCCTTCGCGCGGCCCGGTCGCTGCGACCTCGCCTCGCTCCGCGTCGCCTTCTCCGAGGATCTGGGCTTCGCGCCGGTCGACAACCGCATCCGCGCGACCTTCCGCGAGCGCGTCGACCTCTTCAAGCACGTCTTCAAGGAGGCCGCCTGGCGCGATCCCGACATGGAGGGGGCGGACTTCGCCTTCGACACCATGCGCGCCCAGAACTTCCTCGCCTCGCACCGCGAGCGCTACGAGAAGCACCGCGACAAGCTCGGCCCCAACATCGTCGCCAACTACGAGCAGGGGCTGAAGTTCACCGCGCTCGACATCGCCGAGGGCCACAAGGCGCAGACCCGCATCTTCCGGTCGTTCCAGGAGTTCTTCCGCGAGTTCGACTTCCTGATCTCGCCGACCGTGCCGGTGCCGCCCTTCCCGGTCGACCAGCTCTACGTCACCCACGTCAACGGCGAGCCGCTGCGCCACTACTTCCATTGGCTGGCGCTGACCTACGGCATCACCCTGACCGGCCATCCCTCGCTCAGCATGCCGTGCGGGCTGGAGCCCACCGGGACGCCGTTCGGTCTCCAGGTGATCGGACCGCATCGCGGCGACCTCAAGCTGCTCGCCTTCGCCAACGCCCTCGAGCAGGTGCTGGAGCGCGACCCGCGCACCGCGCGCCCGATCCCCGACCTCGCCAAGCTGAAGAAGTGAGGACCCCTGTCATGCCGCGCCTGCTGCTGGTCCACATCTCCCACGAGACCAACACCTTCTCCCGGCTGAAGACCGACCTCGCCGCGTTCCAGCGCCGCATGTTCCATCTCGGCGACGCCTCGGTGATCCAGGCGATGCGCGGGACCCGGACGGAGATCGCCGGGTTCCTCGACGCCGCGGAAACCTACGGCTGGGACGTGCGGCTGCCGATCTCGGCCGCCGCCACGCCCAACGGCACGGTGACGGAAGAGGCCTGGGAGGCCCTGACCCGCCCCGTCCTCGACGCCCTCGCCGAACCGTTCGACGGCATCCTGATCGCCTTCCACGGCGCCATGGTGGCGGAGGGGGCGGACGATGCGGAGGGCGAACTCCTGACCCGCATCCGCGAGCGCATCGGCCCCAAGGTGCCGATCGCCATCACGCTCGACCTGCACGCCAACGTGACCGAGACGATGTGCCGGCACGCCGACATCGTCATCGCCTACCGCACCTATCCGCACATCGACCAGTACGAGCGGGCACAGCAGGCCGCCGCCCTGATGAAGCGGACGCTGGACGGCGAGATCCGGCCGCAGGCGGTGGTCGTCAACCGGCCGACGCTGCTGGGCTTCGACGGCGGCAAGACGACCATCGAGGGCGTGATGACCGAGGCGCTGCGCCGCGCCGACGCCTTCGAGAAGGAGCCGGGCATCCTCGTGGTCAGCGTCCATGCCGGCTTCACCCGGTCCAACATCCGCGACGCCGGGCCGTCCGTCGCCGTCACCCATGACGGCCAGCCGGAGCGCGCCCGCGCCATCGCCGACGCGCTCATGGACTATTGCTGGGAGAACCGGGCCAACAGCTCGACCCAGCGAACGACGGTCGGCGAGGCGGTCTCGATCGCGCGCCGGCCGGACGCGAGCGGCAAGCCGCTGGTGCTGGCCGACTATACCGACAACCCCGGCGGCGGTGGCTACGGCGATGCCACCAACCTGCTGCGTGGCCTGCTCGCCGGCGGCGTCAGGGATGTCGCCGTGTCCTCGATCACCGATCCCGAGGCGGTCGAGGCCTGCCGCAAGGCCGGCGTCGGCGCCACCGTCGAGCTCGCGATCGGCGGCAAGATCGACCCCGAGTTCGGCGGCCCGCCGCTGCCGGTGAAGGGCGTCGTCCGGTATCTCGGCGACGGCGAACTCACCTTCGACGGACCGATGTCGAAGGGCGTGCGCTCGAACATGGGCAAGGTCGCGGTGCTGCAGGTCGGCGAGATGGAGATCATCCTCGCCAGCAACCGCTTCCAGACGATCGACCGCCAGCATTTCCTCTCGGTCGGCATCGACCCGACCAAGAAGAACGTGCTGGTGGTAAAATCCTCCCAGCACTTCCGCGCCACCTTCGCGCCGATGGCGCGGCGCGTACTGACCGTGGACACGGGGGCGCTCACCACGCCGGAGCTGTCGCGCTTCGACTTCTCGAAACTGCGCCGGCCGATCTGGCCGCTCGATCCCCTGCCCTGAGGCGGCCGACCCTGGCCCGACCTGCGCTAACCCGGTAGGGGCGCCTTCTCCCGGAGCGGTTCGTCGGGCGCGACGGACCGCTCCGGTGGGAACTCGAGGATCGCAGTCGTTCCCTTGTCGGGCACGCTGTCGAGGACCAGTCGTCCCTGGTGCAGGGCGATCAGTTCCTTGACGACGCCGAGGCCGAGGCCGGTCCCCGTCGGCTGGCCGGGGCTGTCGGGGCCGCGATAGTAGGGTTCGCCGAGGCGCGCCAGCACCTCGGGCCGGATGCCGACGCCGTTGTCCTCGACCCGGACGGCGATGCCGCCGTCCTCGCGCCGCACCGCCGACGTGCTGACGATCCCGCCGGGGCTGAAGCGGACGGCGTTCGACAGCAGGTTGAACAGCATCTGGCGCACCATGCGCGGGTCACCCCGCAGGCGCGGCACCGTGTCCTCGACGGCGACGACCAGTTGCACGGCACCGGCCTGGGCGATCGGCGCCACCACCGGAATCTCCCGGCCGAGCAGGTCGGCCAGGTCGATCGCCTCTTCGCGCAGCACGGGGCGCCGGTCGTCGGCCTCGTCCGTCAGGCCGGAGACGAGCTCGAGAAGGTGCTGGCCGGACTGGTGGATCAGCGATGCATAGTCCCGGTACTTCGGCGTCGGGAGCGGCCCCAGGACCTCCTGCTCGATCATCTCCGAATAGCCGAGGACGGCCGACAGCGGGGTGCGGAACTCGTGGCCCAGCCGCCGGACGAAGGCGATGCGCTGGCTGGCCTCGCCCTCGAGGCGTTCCTTGGCCTGGCGCAGCGCGTCCTGCACCCGCTTGATCTCGGTGATCCGCGTCCGCAGCGACAGCCGCAGCCCGTGCCGCGTGGTGACGACACGGACCTTCTCCCACTCGCCGGAATCGGTCATCCGTTCCGTCATGCCGGGCTGGTTGGCCCGGAATTCCGCGACCCGCCGCCGGACGAACGCATCGGGGTCGTGCTCGGCCTGGGCGTCGGCGAAGGCGCCGGCGGCGATTGTCCGCCGCAGCATCTGCTCGAAGGTCTGGCCGACCAGTTCCTCCTCCGGCGGCAGATGCGGGTAGCGGCGGTGATAGGCGACGTTGCCGAAGAGATAGCGGTCCTCCGCATCGTAGACGACGGTGCTGGTGTCGATGCTGTCCAGCACCTGGCGGAGGAAGTCGGCGTCGTCCTTGGGCGAGGGGACGAGAACCGCCCACGCGCCGCCGGCGAGCGGCAGCCGACGGACCGCGGCGGTCCGGCCGTCCGGCAGATGGACGCGGCCGGAATCGTCCGGCTGCAGCGCCGCCTCGGGGTCGCGGCCGGCCAGGAAACGCCGCAGGCTGGCGTTGGCATGGACCAGCCGGCCGTCGGGGGCGAATACCGCGACCCCGGTTCCCTCACGGTCGAGGTCGGCCGTCAGGCCGGCGAGCCGGGCGACGGGATCGCCGTCGTCGCGATCGCCGCCGGGGCCGGACTCCGGTGCCGCGTCCTTGTCCTTGGCCATGGCGCCGGCTACGCCGCCTCGACCAGGGCCGCCGTGCGCTCGGCCGGGAACGACAGCGTGGCCGTCGTCCCCTGGCCCGGCGTGCTGGCGAGGACGAGCCGGCCCTGGTGCAGCGCCATCAGTTCCTTGACCACGGCCAGGCCGAGGCCGGCGCCCGTGTCGCCGCCGGCGGCCTGGGCCGGGCCGCGGAAATAGGGATCGCCCGCGCGCGCCAGGATGTCGGGCGCCATGCCGGCCCCGTCATCGACGATCGAGAGGTCGATGCCGCCGTCGGCGCGCTGGGCGAGCGACACCGACACGGTGCCCCGGCGGGTGAAGCGGACGGCGTTCGACAGCAGGTTGAGGATCATCTGCCGGACCAGGCGCACGTCCCCGCGCAGGCGGGGGAAGGCGCGCGGCAGGTCGAGGGCGAGGAGCGTGCGGTTGTCGCGGGCCGCCGGTTCGACGACGGTGATCTCGCGCCGGAGCGTGTCGACGAGGTCAATCGCGCCCTCCGCCACCTCCATCCGGCCGGCCTCGATGCGGCTGAGCTGGAGGATCTGGTTGACGAGGTCGAGCAGCCGCTGCCCCGCCTGGACGATGGCCGAACCGTACTCGCGATAGCGCTCGGGCCCGGCCGGCCCGACCACCTCGCCCTCGATCATGCCCGCATAGCCGAGGATGGCGGTGAGCGGGGTCCGCAGTTCGTGGCTGAGCTTGGCGATGAACGAGACGCGCTGCGCGCCCTCGCGCTCCAGCCCCTCGAGGGCACCCCGCAGTTCCTCCTGAACCCGCTTCTGCTCGGTGACGTCGCTGCGGATCGACAGCCGGAAGCCGTCGGAGGTCAGGACCAGGCGCAGGATGTCCCAGGTGCCGTCGGAATTGAGCTGTTCCCGGCGCGTTCCGTCCGGCTGCCGCAATTGCTCGAGCCGCCGCGCGAGATAGGCTTCGGGGTCCTCGATCGCCTGCTTGTCGACGATGTCGCCGCGGTCCATGGCGTAGCGGACGATCTCGGTGAAGGAGCGGCCGGCCAGTTCCGCGTCGTCGGCGAGGTGGGGATAGCGCCGATGGTAGGCTTCGTTGCCGATCATGTAGCGGTCGTCGGGGCTGAAGACCACGACCGAGTCGTCGAGGCAGTCGAAGACCTCCCGATAGAGCGCGGCACCGGACGAGAGGTCGCGCCCGGCCGCGTCGGCGCGGACCGCGTCGAGCACCGTGTCCAGCCAGTCGGCCAGCTGCTCGCGCTCGTCCCTCGGCCGAGTGGTCATGGCGTGGTCGCCGTTCCGACGATCGAGCGCTCGGCGGGGAAGGACAGGGTCGCCGCCGTGCCGCTGCCGAGGGCGCTCGTCACATGGAAGCATCCCTGATGCTGGAGCAGCAGTTCCTTGACGATGGCGATCCCGAGCCCGGCGCCGGCCTCCGCGACCGGGCCCGATCCCGGACCCTGGAAATAGGGCTCGCCGATCCGTGCCAGCACCGCCTCGGACATGCCGGCACCGGTGTCGCGCACCGTCACGTCGATGCCGCCGTCCTCGCGCAGGCGCGGCGAAACCGAGACGACGCCGTCGGCGGTGTGGCGGATCGCGTTGCCGACCAGCGCCTGGACCATCTGCCGCAGCATCCGGGGGTCGCTCCGCAGGTGCGGGAGCCCGCTCGGCAGGATCAGCGCGAGCTGGGTCCCGTTGTCGCGCGCCGGCTGCTCGAAGCCCGCGATCTCGGCGCGCAGCAGCTCCCCCAGGTCGACCGGCTCCTCGCGCATCTCGCCGCGCCGCGCCTGGGTCCGGCTCATCTCCAGCAGGCCTTCGACGAGAGCGAGGAGCTGGCGGCCCGACTGCCGGATCAGTGCCGCATATTCCTGGTACTTGGGCGAGCCGAGCGGTCCCAGCACTTCCGACTCGATGAGTTCGGCATAGCCCAGGACCGCCGACAGGGGCGTGCGCAGATCGTGGCTCAGGCGCGCCACGAAGCGGGCCTGGGCGGCCCCCTCGACCTCCAGCCGCTCCTTGGCGCGCCGGAGTTCCTCCTGGATGCGCTTCTGCCCGGTGATCTCCGTGCGCATCGACAGTCGCAGGCCGGACGGCGTGTAGGTGGTGCGGAGCAGGTCCCAGCGGCCCGACGGCGACAGCCGCTCGGATTCCCCCGGCCGGTGGTCGCGGAACTCGGCGAGGCGCCGCTGCACGTACCCCTCGGGGTCGTGCACGGCCTGGACATCGGTCGCGACGCCGGCGGCGAGGGTGGCGCGCAGCATCTGCTCGAACGTCTTGCCGACGAGCTTCTCTTCGGCACCGTGATGGCCGTAGAGCGCATGGAAGGCGGCGTTGCCGTAGCGGTAGTGCTCGCCCGCGTCGTAGACGGCGACGGTGCTCCCGAGATGGTCCAGGATCTCGCGCAGCAGGTGCGGTTCGTCCTGGCGGGCGAGCAGAGCGGTGCCGTCCGGGCCGAACGGCAGGGACCGCAGGACGAAATGCGGCAGCGTGGCGAGGCGCGCGGCGGTCGCGGCCGGCGCCTCGTCCGGCGTCGCCATCAGGCCGCGCCAGGCCGCATTCGCATAGGCGAGCCCGCCGCCGGCATCGACGACCGCGACCGCCTCGATCAGCCGGTCGAGGAGATCGGCAACGGGTCCGTCGGCCGGCGGGCGGTCGGCCGCGGCGGACCGTCCTTCGGGCCGGCCGTCGGCATTGCCGTCGCCGCTATGACCGTTGCTGCTGCTCATGCCCCGTATTCTGCCGCCGGCCGCCCGACCCGTCGACCGGCTTGCGGTCGCCGGAGCCGGGCGGACGGCGCGTCAGGCCGCCGCGCCCTGCAGGTCCTGCCGGCGCAGCAGGCGGCCCGGGCGGTTGCCGGTGGCGGCGCCGTCGGCCCAGACCGCACGCCCGTTGACGAACACGCGCTCGATCCCGCGGGCGGGCGTGGCCGGGGCCTCGAAGGTCGCCGAATCGATCACCGTCGCCGGGTCGAACACGGTGATGTCGGCATGGGCGCCGACGGCGATCGTGCCGCGTCCGGTCAGCCGGAAGCGCTCGGCCGGCAGCGACGTCATCCGCCGCACCGCCTCCGCGAGCGGGAAGAGGCCGACGTCGCGGGCATAGTGGCCGAGCACGCGCGGGAAGGTGCCCCACAGGCGCGGATGCGGGTGGCTGTCGTGCGGCAGGCCGTCGGAGGCGACGATCGTGTGCGGATAGGAGAGGATGCGGCGGACATCGGCCTCGTCCATCATGAAATAGATGGCGCCGGCCGGGTTCAGGCGGTCGACGGCCTCGACCTGGCTGACGCCCCACTCGGCGGCGATGTCGGCGAGGTCGCGGCCGCTGACCTCGGGGTGCTTCGTCGACCAGGTGACCATGACCCGGCTGCTGCGCTCGAGCCGGCTCGAATCCAGCACCGTCGAGGCGGCGACGTAGGGATAGCAGTCGAGGCCGATGTCCTGATCGCGACGGGTGCGGTCGATGAGGGCCAGGGTCTCCTCGGAGCGGCCGAAGTTCGGCTTCCCGATCACCTTGTGGTGGCTGACGATGGCCCGCACGCCAGCCTCGCGGCCGATGCGGAAGGTCTCGCGCAGGGAGTCCATCACCCCCTCGCCCTCGTCGCGCATGTGGGTGGCGTAGAGGGCGCCGGCCGGTTCCAGCAGTTCGGCCAGCGCGATCACCTCCTCGGTCGGGGCGGCGTTGGCCGGCCGGTAGAAGAGCCCGGTCGACATGCCGATCGCGCCCGCCGCCAGCCCCTCGGCCAGGCGCTCCTTCATCGCCGCGATCTCCGCCTCCGTCGCCGGACGCAGGAGATCGTCCATAGCCCCGACGCGCAGCGTGCCGTGGCCGACGAGGCAGGCGGCATTGACCGCGGCCGGCGCCGCGTCGACGGCCGCCATGTAGTCGGCCATGCGCGGGAAACGGTACCATTCTTGGTCGCCCAGCAGGTCGAGCGGCGGCGGCGGGCGCCGGTCGATCGCGAGCGGCGACAGGCTGACCCCGCAATTGCCGACGACGACCGTGGTCACCCCCTGGCTCGTCTTCATCGTCATGTCGGGATTGGAGAGCAGCGCCCGGTCGTCGTGGGTGTGGACGTCGATGAAGCCGGGCGCCACCGCCTTGCCGGCGGCGTTGCAGACCTCGCCGGCGGTCGCCGCGGAGAGATCGCCGACGGCCGCGATGCGGTCGCCGACCACGCCGACATCGGCCGACCGGCCGGGCGCGCCGGTGCCGTCGTAGAGCGTGCCGCCGCGGACGATTAGGTCGAAATGCTGGGTCATGCCGGAACTCGCTGGACTGGAAGGGAATGGGGGGCGGATCGGGGCCTCAGGCCATGTAGCGGGCGACGGCGGCGCGCTGGTTCGCCGTCAGGTGCAGGCCCTCCTTGGTGCGGCGCCACAGGACGTCGTCGGCCGCCTCGGCCCATTCGGCGCGGCGCAGGCGATCGATCTCGCGCGCATAGAGGCCGGCGCCGAAATGCTGTCCGAGGTCGGGCGGGGTCCGGGCGTCCCCCAGCACGTCCGACGCCATGGTGCCGTGGCGGCGCGCCAGCCGACGCAGCCAGGCGGGGTCGAGTCCGGGATAGCGGCGTGCGAGGCCGGTACAGAAGCCGTCGAAATCGGCGTCCGCCATGTCGCCGCCGGGCAGGGACGAGCCGGCGGTCCAGGCCGGCTTCAGCCCCGGCAGCACGGTCGCGAGCTTCTCCAGCGCGTGCTCGGCGAGGCGCCGGTAGGTGGTGATCTTGCCGCCGAAGACATGCAGCGCCGGGGCCTCGCCGGCGTCGGCCTCCAGCTTCAGGACATAGTCGCGGGTCACCGCCGACGGGTTGGCCGAACCGTCGTCGTAGAGCGGCCGCACGCCGGCGTAGGTCCAGACGACGTCCGCCGGGGTCACCGGCTTGGCCAGGTACTGCGAGGCGGCGCCGCAGAGATAGGCGATCTCCTCCGGGCTGGCGGAGACCCCGGCGGGATCGCCCGCGATCGCGACGTCGGTGGTGCCGATGAGGGAGAACCGGCCCTCGTAGGGAATGACGAAGACGACGCGCCGGTCCTGGTTCTGCAGGATGAGCGCATGGTCGCCGTCGTGGACGCGCGGCACGACGATGTGGCTGCCCTTGATGTGGCGGAGCGGCGGCGTCCGGTTGGCGCCCATGACGGTGCCCGCCACCCGGTCGGCCCAGGGGCCGGCGGCATTGACCAGCGCCCGCGCGGCGACCGCCGCCTCCGTCGCGTCGCGGCGGCGCAGCCGCAGTTCCCAGTGCCCGCCGGCGCGCCGCGCCGAGACGCATTCGGTGCGGGTGCGGACGTCGGTGCCGAGGCGCTGCGCGTCCATCGCGTTCAGCACCACCAGCCGGGCGTCGTCGACCCAGCAGTCGGAATAGACGAAGCCTCGCGTCAGTTCGGGCCGCAGGCCGGCGCCGTAACCGGTGCGCCGCAGGTCGACCCCGCGCGAACCCGGAAGCTTCCTCCGGCCGCCGAGATGGTCGTAGAGGAAGAGCCCGGCACGGATCATCCAGGCGGGCCGCAGGTGCGGCTGGTGCGGCAGCGCGAAGGCGAGCGGCCAGATGATGTGCGGCGCCATCGCCAGCAGCACCTCGCGCTCGGTCAGCGCCTCGCGGACGAGGCGGAACTCGTATTGCTCCAGGTAGCGCAGGCCGCCATGGATGAGCTTGCTCGACGCCGAGGAGGTCGCGCGCGCCAGGTCGTCCGCCTCGACCAGCAGGACCGACAATCCACGCCCCGCCGCGTCGCGGGCGATGCCCGCGCCGTTGATGCCGCCGCCGATGACGGCCAGATCGAATAGTCCCGTCCCGGACATGCCGGTACCGCCCGTTCCCTGGATCGAACCGCCGGCACACTCGGCCGAAACGGCCCAAATCTCAAGCGGCGGGCTTGTCGAAGACCCGGGTCGCCGACAGGAAGCGGCGCTCGGCCGGGCCGGGCGACAGTCCGGCGGCGCCAAACAGCCCGGGGAGATCGAGCGCCAGCCAACTCCCGAAATAGGGCTCGTGGAACATCGCCGGGAACCGGGCCAGCAAGGGATCGAAGGGCGGGTGGTCGCCGGTCTGCAGGGCGTCGACCAGGACGAGCCGGCCGCCCGGCCGCAGGACCCGGGCGATCTCGGCCGCGACCGCGGTCCGCACCCGCGGCGGGAGTTCGTGGAAAAGGTAGATGCAGGTCACGGCGTCGAGGCTGCCGTCGGCGAGCGGCAGCCGTTCCGCGGGCGCCTGGACGAGGCCGAGGCGGCGGCGGCCGGCCAGACGCCGCGCCGCCGCGGCGAGGTAGGCGGCGCTGAGGTCGAAGCCGAGCGCCGCCGTCCGCGGCCAGTTGTCCTTGACCGCTTCCAGGAACCGGCCGGTGCCGCAGGCGAGGTCGGCCATGCGGGCGCCGGGCCCCGCCCGCCGCAGCGCGTCGCCGAGCGGCGGCAGGGCGCCTCGGCGCATCGCGTCGGCGGCGCCGGCGAACAGCACCTCGACCTGGAAGTCGTAGAGCCGGGCCGATTCCGCCGTCAGCCAGCCGCCCGTCTGGAAATGGAAGTTCTGCCGGTAGTAGGACGGCAGTCGCGCCGCCCCCGCCTCCGCCGCGGCCTCGCGGACGCCCTGCTCGCGGCGGCGGCGGGCGACCTTCGGCAGATCCATGAGGAAGGCCCGGCTGTCGGCGATCGCCCGCCCGGGCCGCTCCAGCAGGCTCGCCGGCAGCAGATAGTGGCCGGCCTCGACGGCCGCCCAGTCGGCCGCCACCAGCGCGTCGAGATCGGCGTCGATGGCGGCGCGGCCGGGTCCGCCCTCGCCCGACGGCCGCCGCCCGCGGTCGAGTGCCGCCGCCGCCAGCCAGTGGCCGCGAAACCAGGACCGGCGCAGGCGCTCGGCGGCGTGGAAGGCGATGCGTTCCAGTGCGTTCGGCATGCCGGCGATGTGGGGCCCGCCGGCACCGGGTCAAGCTGGACTCGCCGCGGCGCCCGCGGATATGACGGGCGCGCACCCACGCCCTCGCCCGGAGCCCAAGCACCATGACCGCGCCCTTCCGCACCCTCGACGATCTCGACGTCGCCGGCCGCACCGTGCTGGTGCGCGCGGACCTGAACGTGCCGATGGCCGATGGCCGGGTGACCGATGCGACCCGCATCGAGCGGCTGGCGCCGACCCTCGTCGAGCTCGCCGACCGCGGCGCCAGGGTCGTCGTGCTGTCGCATTTCGGGCGCCCGAAGGGCAAGGACCCGGCGCTCTCGCTGGCACCCCTGGTCGCCCCCCTCTCGGCGGCGTTGGGTGGCCGTGCGGTCGCCTTCGGCATCGACTGCGTCGGCCTGCCGGCGGCCGCCGTCATCGACCCGCTGCCGCCGGGCGGCGTGGCCCTGCTGGAGAACCTGCGCTTCCACAAGGGCGAGGAGAAGAACGATCCCGAGTTCGCCCGGGCGCTGGCGGAACTCGGCCAGATCTACGTCAACGACGCCTTCTCGGCCGCCCACCGCGCCCACGCCTCGACCGAGGGGCTGGCGCACTTGCTGCCGTCCGCCGCCGGTCGCCTGATGCAGGCCGAGTGCGAGGCGCTGGCGCGCGCCCTGGAGACGCCCGAAAAGCCGGTCGTCGCCATCGTCGGCGGTTCCAAGGTCTCCACCAAGCTCGACCTGCTGCGCAACCTCGTCGCCAGGGTCGACCGGCTGGTCATCGGCGGGGCGATGGCGAACACGCTGCTCTTCGCCCGCGGCGTCGATGTCGGCGCCTCGCTCTGCGAACGCGAGATGGTCGACACCTGCCGCGAGATCGAGGCGGCGGCAAAGGCGGCCGGCTGCGAGCTCGTCCTGCCCGTCGACGCCGTGGTGGCGGCGAAGCTCGCGCCGGGCGTCGAGACGACGACGGTCGCGATCGGTGCGGTGCCGGCCGACCGCATGATCCTCGACATCGGCCCGGCGACCGTGGCGGCGGTCAATGGCGCGCTCGCGGCGGCGCGGACACTGGTCTGGAACGGTCCGCTCGGCGCCTTCGAGACCAAGCCCTTCGACGCCGCGACCGTCGCCGTCGCCCAGGAGGCGGCGCGCCTGACGGCCGAGGCCGGCCTCGTCAGCGTCGCCGGCGGCGGCGACACGGTGGCGGCGCTGGCCGCGGCCGGAGTCGAGGAGAGGCTGACCTACGTCTCGACCGCCGGCGGCGCCTTCCTCGAATGGCTGGAAGGCCGCAAGCTGCCGGGCGTCGAGGCCCTGCGCCGCTGAGCCTATAGCAGAGACAGCTGGTCGCCCGCCCGCTCGGGCGGGCGGAAGCGGCTGGTGTCGAGCCGCCAGTCGCGCCGCCCGAGCCCGAGCCGGCGGACGGCGAGCCGGAAACGCTGGGCGAGCAGCTCGGCATGGACGCCGGTGCCGCGCATCCGCTTGCCCCAGCGGCTGTCATAGGCCTTGCCACCGCGCATCTCGCGCACGATCGCCATGACGTGCGCCGCACGGCCGGGCGCGTGTTCGGCCAGCCATTCCGCGAAGAGCTGTTCGATCTCGAGCGGCAGGCGCAGCAGCACATAGGCCGCCGTCGTGGCGCCGGCGGCGGCCGCCGCCGCCAGGATCCGCTCCAGCTCCCAGTCGTTGAGGGCCGGGATCATCGGCGCCGTCAGCACCCCGACCGGGACACCGGCGCGGGCCAATTCGCGGATCGCGTCGAGCCGCCGCTCGGGCGTTGCCGCCCGCGGCTCCATCCGGCGCGCGAGGTCGCGATCCAGCGTCGTGACGCTGAGCGCGACCTGGGCCAGCCCCTTGGCCGCCATCGGCGCCAGGAGGTCGAGGTCGCGCAGCACCAGCGCCGACTTGGTGACGATGGTGACGGGATGATCGCAGGCCGCCAGCACCTCCAGGATGCCGCGGGTGATCCCCATCGTCCGCTCGACCGGCTGGTAGGGATCGGTGTTGGTGCCCATGGCGATCGGCTGGCAGCGGTAGCGCGGATGGCGCAGCTCCGCCGCCAGCAGCGCCGGCGCGTCCGGCTTGGCGAAGAGCCGGCTCTCGAAATCGAGGCCGGGCGACAGGCCGAGCCAGGCGTGGGTCGGCCGCGCGAAGCAGTAGACGCAGCCATGCTCGCAACCGCGATAGGGGTTGATCGAGCGGTCGAAGGGAACGTCCGGGGAATCGTTGGTGGTGATGACCCGCCGCGCCCGGTCGATGCCGACCGTCGTGCGCAGGGGTGGCGGCTCGGCATCGGCCGCCCCCCAGCCGTCGTCGACGGCGACGCGCTGCGTCGGCTCGTAGCGGCCGGTCGCGTTGGAGACCGCACCCCGCCCCTTCCTGGCCCGGTCGGCGATGGCGTCCATGCCCGGATGGTGGCGCGGCCGTGAGAACAAATCAAGAACTCGCTGCTGGATTGCGACGAACCGGATAGTTGCCGCTGGAATCGCCCGCGCCCGTCGGCGATGATCCGGCGCAGCCGAATTCCGCCGCCGGCCCCGCAGGCGTCGCCTCCGGGACCAGGGACGGCCCGTTCACAAGAGGAAGCGCCCCATGGATGGCCTCGACCGCATCCCGTTCGACCTCGTCCCGCATGCCGCGCCGACCCCGGCGGCCGAGCGCGACAAGCTGGTGGCGGCACCCGGCTTCGGCCGCGTCTTCACCGACCACATGGTCACCATCCGCTACACCGAGGGGAAGGGCTGGCACGACGCCCGCGTCGAGGCACGCCGGCCGCTGACGCTCGACCCGGCGACGGCGGTGCTGCACTACGCGCAGGAGATCTTCGAGGGCCTCAAGGCCTACCGCACGCCTTCGGGCGGGGCGGCCATGTTCCGGCCGGACGCCAATGCCCGCCGCTTCCGCCAGTCGGCCGAGCGCCTGGCGATGGCGCCCCTGCCCGAGGGCCTGTTCGTCGAATCGCTGCGCCGCCTCGTCGCCGCCGACCGCGACTGGATTCCGGCCGCCGACGTCGGCACGCTCTATCTCCGGCCGTTCATGATCGCCGACGACGTGTTCCTCGGCGTCAAGCCGTCGGCGACCTACCTCTACATGGTCATCGCCTCGCCGGTCGGCGCCTACTTCAAGACGGGCGCCGACGGCGTCACCGTCTGGGTGTCGCAGGACGACACCCGCGCGGCGCGCGGCGGCACCGGCGCCGCCAAGTGCGGCGGCAACTACGCCGCCAGCCTGCGTGCCCAGGCCGAGGCGATCCGCAACGGCTGCGACCAGGTGGTCTTCCTCGACGCGCTCGAGCGCCGGAAGATCGAGGAGCTGGGCGGCATGAACGTCTGCTTCGTCTTCCAGGACGGCGCGCTGCAGACGCCGCCGCTCGACGGCACCATCCTGCCCGGCATCACCCGCGATTCGATCCTGCGGCTCGCCCGCGACGCCGGCATGACGGTGCGCGAGGAGGCCTACACGATCGACCAGTGGAAGGCCGACGCCGCCTCGGGCCGCCTGCAGGAGGTGTTCGCCTGCGGCACCGCCGCCGTCGTCACGCCGATCGGCCGCATCCGCAGCCCCGAGGGCGAGTTCGTCGCCGGGGCGGCCGGCCCCGCGGGCGGCCCGGTCACCCAGCGGCTGCGCAAGCAGCTCGTCGACATCCAGACCGGCAAGGCCGCCGATCCCTACGGCTGGGTCCACACGGTCTGCTGAGACCTGCGGCCGCGCCGACGAAGCATTGCTATCGTCGGCGCGCCTTGCGCGCATAGCGCCCTATCGCAATCGCCCGTTCGTCGAGTAGGTTTGCGCTGGGTTGCAAACACCGACCGCAGGTGAGTGACGATGAAGACGGTTTCGCTGGGCTTCCTCCGTCGCGCGGGCCGTCGCGCCGCGCTACCTCTGATCGCGATCGCGGCCGCTGCGACGGCTGCCCCGGCGCAGGCCCAAACGCTGTCGTGCCAGACCGCGGCCCGCCTGGAGATCACGACCGTGGGCACCAGCCCGCGCTATCTCTCGTTCCGCATCTTCAACCTGTATGACGGCGCGCTGTCCGTGAAGATCACGGTCGGCAAGGTCGAGGCGCCATGGATCGCCATGAACCCGCTTCTCGACCACTATCTCCAGAAGGGTCGCTCGGTCGGGTACACGTTCGCGCAGACCGCCGACCTGACCGCCGCGATGCCGCCCTATCTTCCCGTCTACGACATGCCCGCCGACCCTGCGGCACTGCAGGTCGGAATCCAGAACTGCATCGGCTCCTGACCCGTTGGCGGCACGGCGCCCGGCCGTGCCGCGCTACCGGCGGTCGACGATGGTCGCGCTCCAGCCCTCCGCCTCCGCGGCGGTCGCGAAGGTGACCGCGCCGCGGAGCTTGGTGACCGACTGCAGCGTCGCGGCGACCTGTTCGGCCAGGGCGCTCCCGGGCATCGCCGAAACGCATTCCAGCACCATCCGGTCGCGCCCGGCTTCGCCCGAAACCACCAGCCGCGCCCGCTCGATCTCCGGGTGCCGGCGCACCACCTCGGCGATCTGGGCCGGGTGGACGAACATGCCGCGGACCTTGGTCGTCTGGTCGGCGCGGCCCATCCAGCCCTTGATGCGGGCGTTGGTGCGACCGCACGGGCTGGCGCCGGCGAGGATCGCCGAGACGTCGCCGGTGGCGAAGCGGACCAGCGGATAGTCGCGGTTGAAGGTGGTGACGACGACCTCGCCCGGCTCGCCGTCCGGCACCGGCTCGCCGGTGCCGGGGCGGACGATCTCGACGATCACACCCTCGTCGACGATCATGCCCTGGCGCGCCGGGCTCTCGTAGGCGACGAGGCCGAGGTCGGCGGTGCCGTAGCATTGCAGCACGGCGACGCCGCGGTCGGCCAGGTCCTGGCGGAGCGGCGGCGGCAGGGCCTCGCCCGAGACCAGCGCCTTGGTCAGGGACGAGACGTCGGCGCCGAGTTCGGCCGCCTTCTCCAGGAGGATCTTCAGGAAGGAGGGCGTGCCGGCATAGCCGTCCGGCCGCAGGTCGGCGATCGCCCGCACCTGCTGCTCGGTCTGGCCGACGCCGCCCGGAATGACAGCGCAGCCGAGCGCGTGCGCGGCCGATTCCAGCATCGCGCCGGCCGGCGTCAGGTGGTAGCTGAAGGAATTGTGCAGGATCTCGCCCGTCCGGAAGCCGGCGGCGAAGAGCGCGCGGGCGAAGCGCCACCAGTCGCGCCCATGCCCCTCGGGATCGTAGATCGGCCCGGGCGAGGCGAAGAGGCGCGCGAGCCCGGCCGGCGCCGTCGCGTTGAGGCCGCCGAAGGGCGGCACCCGGCGCTGCTGCCGGATGAGGTCGCTCTTGCGGGTGACCGGCAGGAGGGCGAGCGCGGCCCGGCTGGAAACCGCCGCCGGGTCGATCCCGGCCAGCGCATCGGCATAGTAAGCGGCGTGCGCCCGGGCGTGGGCGATCTGGCCCGGCAGGGCCGCCATCAGCGCCCGCTCGCGGGCCTCGGGGTCGCGCGTTTCGAGTTCGTCGAAGAAGGGTCCGGTCACAGCCAGCGCTTCCGCCGCTTGTAGGATTTCAGGTTCTTGAAGGACTTGCGATCCTCGCCGCCGCCACCGCCGAGATAGAACTCCTTGACGTCCTCGTTCTCGGCCAGCGCCGCGGCGGTGCCGTCGAGCACCACCTTGCCGCGCTCCATGATGTAGCCGTAGCTCGCGACCTGGAGGGCCATGCGGGCGTTCTGCTCGACCAGCAGGATGGTGACGCCGAGTTCGGCGACGAGCCGCCGGACGATCTGGAAGACCTCCTGCACCAGGAAGGGCGAGAGGCCCATCGACGGCTCGTCCATCAGGATCAGCTTCGGCCGCGCCATCAGCGCCCGCCCGATCGCCAGCATCTGCTGCTCGCCGCCCGAGAGATAGCCGGCGAGGC
The DNA here is from genome assembly GCF_041913585.1 of Allostella sp. Classification (NCBI taxonomy): domain Bacteria; kingdom Pseudomonadati; phylum Pseudomonadota; class Alphaproteobacteria; order Rhodospirillales; family Allostellaceae; genus Allostella; species Allostella sp. The sequence goes on along the minus strand of NZ_JAYSFE010000016.1, from coordinate 12,938 downwards.
CCGTCCGCTCCTTGAGGCGCGGGAAATACTGGTAGACCATGTCGATGTCGGCCGCGACCTGGCCGCGGTCGGGCCGGGTGAAGGCGCCGAGCCGGAGATTCTCCAGGCAGGTCATGTCGGAGACGATGCGCCGCCCCTCCATCACCTGGAAGACGCCGCGGCGCACGATCGCCTCGGGGTCGAGGGCGTGGATCGGCTGGCCGTCGAACAGGACCTCGCCGCGGGTGATCGCCCCGTCCTCGGACTTCAGCAGGCCCGAGATCGCCTTCAGGGTCGTCGACTTGCCGGCGCCGTTGGCGCCGAGCAGCGCCACGATCTGCCCGGGCGGCACCGCCAGCGACAGGCCGCGCAGCACCAGGATGACGTCGGAATAGACGACCTCGATGTTGTTGACGGCGAGCAGCGGCGCCGCGGAGGGCGCCGCCGCTGCCGGCCGGGAGCCGGGCTCGGCCGCGAGGCTCATGCCCGTCTCCCCGTTCCCGGTCCTACCAGCCGAGCCATTCCGGCTTGCGCGGCAGGTTCACCGTCGTGACCTTCTCCATCTTGACCGCGCCCGACTTGATGAGGTCGTTGAGCGGCGCCTCCGTCGCGCCCGAGACCCGGGCACGATAGAGCAGCACCTCGGTCGTCGGGCGGTGGTCGGTCTTGGTCCAGGTCGAGGGCACGCAGACCCCCTCCATGCCCTTCGGCACCCAGTCCTTCCGGGCGTACATGCCGTCGCGGATCTTGATCGCCGTGATGCCGCCGTTGGCCGCCGCCCACTCCATCGACTCCTTGATGTAGAAGGCGGTGCAGATGCCGGCGATGTAGTGCGACGGCCGGTAGCTGCCGGCGCCGCCGATCTCGCGCACGGTCTTCATGCCGGGCGCCTCGTCGGTCCAGAGCGCGCGGGTGCGCACCGGGATCACCACCCCGTCGGCGGCGTCGCCCGCCGCCTTGGCCGCGTTCTCGTCCATGCCCCAGACGTTGCCGAGGAACTGCACCTGGACGCCGGCGTTCTTGCACGCCTTCAGGACCGAGACGTTGGAGCCGGCGGTGTTGCCGAGATAGGCGTAGTTGGCGCCGGACTGCTTCAGCGTCAGGCACTGGGCGGTGTAGTCGCCGGGCGTCAGGGCGAACTGGATCGCCGGCAGCACCTCGAAGCCCAGCTCCTTCGCCAGCGCCTCGGCCGCGGCCTTGGGCGCGTTCGGATAGGGGTGGTTGGCGCCCATGTGGACGTACTTGGGCGCGCCCTGGCCGCCCTTCTTCTTCCAGTCCTCGGCCGCCCAGGTCACGAGCGCCCGCGCCGCATCCGAATAGGAGGGGCCGTAGAAGAAGTTGAAGGGAGCGGCCGCGGTCGACTTCTCGGCCTGGCCCGTCGGGTCGGTCAGCGAGCCGGCGTACGAAGCGGAGACGTAGGGGATCTGGTCCTTCGAGACGAAGGTGATGAGCGCCTCGGTGTCGGCGGTGCCCCAGCCGAAGATGGCGACGACCTTGTCGCGGCCGGTCCACTTCTTGTAGGTCGCGATCGAGCGCGGCACCTGGTAGCCGTAGTCGACGGTGTCGAGGTTGACCTGGCGCTTGGCGACGCCGCCATGCTTGTTGATCCAGGCCATGGCGTCGGCGACGCCTTCGCCGAACGGCTTGCCGACGTCGGAGGTCGGCCCGCTGTAGTCGGCGAGATGGCCGACGTTGATCTTCTGCTGGGCCGCGGCCGGGGCCGCGATCAGGGCCGCCGCCGCGGCGGTCAGCACCATGGGCTTCATGCGCATCGGTATTTCCTCCCGAGAATTTGTCGTTTCCGGCGAGCCTAGTATGAAAACGGATAGAGCTTCCAGTAGGCCTTGATCTGGCGCCAGCGGTGGGCGAGCCCGTCCGGCTCGAACACCAGGAAGAGGATGATGGTGACGCCGATCGCGATCTCGCGCAGGTAGGCGAGATTGTCCTTGAGGCCGAGCGCGAGGTCGACGGCCGTCCCCGCGAGCGCACCCGTCAGCCCGTCCATCACCTCCGGCAGCAGCACCATGAAGGCGGTGCCCATCAGCGAGCCCATGATCGAGCCGAGACCGCCGATGATGATCATGCCGAGGAACTGGATCGAGAACAGGATGGTGAAGCCCTCGACCGAGACGAAGCCGAGATAGTGGGCATAGAGCGCGCCGCCGATCCCGGCGTAGAACGACGAGATGCCGAACGACATCGTCCGGTACTTCGTCAGGTTGATGCCCATCATCTCGGCCGAGAGATAATGGTCGCGGACGGCGACCAAGGCCCGGCCGTCGCGGGTGCGCATCAGGTTGGCGGCGGCGAGGTAGAGGATCACGACATAGGCGAGGACGACGTAGAAGAACGTCGCGTCGCTGTCGAAGGCGAGGCCGAAGATGGTGAAGGGGCTGGCCGGCGCCCCGTGCGTGCCGCCCGAGAACCAGTCGGCGCGGGCGAAGAAGTCCTGCAGGATGAACTGGGCGGCGAGCGTCGCGATCGCGAGATAGAGGCCCTTGAGGCGGGCGGCCGGGATGCCGAACAGCATGCCCGCCGCCGTCGCCATGAGCCCGGCCAGCGGAATGGCGAAGAAGACCGGCACGCCGAAATTGTTGTTGAGGAAGGGCGAGGCGAAGGCGCCGAAGCCGAAGAAGGCGGCGTGCCCGATCGAGATCTGGCCGGTGAACCCGACCAGGATGTTGAGCCCGAGCGCGGCGATGCCGAGATAGCCCACCTGGATCAGCAGCGAGAGCTCGTACTTGAGGTCGAGCCCGCCATATTCCGACACGACCGGCAGCAGGCAGAGCAGGGCGACGCCGGCCGCGCACCACCAGCGGCTGGCCGCGGTGTCGAAGATGCGGGTGTCGGAGGCGTAGTCCTGCTTGAAGTCGCCGCAGGGACGGAAACCGGCGCCGGCCATCGTCCTATACCCGCTCGATGTCGCGGGTGCCGAAGAGGCCGTAGGGCTTGATCATCAGGATGACGATCAGCACCCAGAACGGCACCACCTCGATCAGGTTGCCCCAGTGCAGCCACTGGCTGTCGACGAAGTGGGCGAGGTTCTCGAGCAGCCCGATGATGATGCCGCCCAGCACCCCGCCGACGATCGAATCGAGCCCGCCCAGGATGACCGCCGGAAAGACCTTGATGCCGATGAAGGAGAGGGCCGAGGAGACGCCGTTGACGACCCCGACCACGACCCCCGCCACCGCCGACACGGCGGCCGAGATCGCCCAGGCCATGGCGAAGACGCTGCGGATCGAGATGCCGAGCGACTGCGCCACCTGCTGGTCGAAGGCGGTCGCGCGCATCGCGAGGCCCATCCGGGTCGCCTTGAAGAAGTAGGCGAAGCCGCCCATGATCCCGAGCGAGGCGACGAGGCTGACGAGATAGACCGTGCGGACCTCGAGCCCGAGCACGGCGACCGATTCCCGTGCGAAGATCGGCGGGAACGGCTGGGCGAAGACGCCGAAGGCCCATTTCATCAGCGCCTGGAAGACGATCGAGAGGCCGATCGTCACCATGATGACCGAGATCACCGGCTCGCCGATCATCGGCCGCAGGACGACGACCTGGATCAGGATTCCGAAGGCGACCATGAAGGCCAGGGTCATCAGGAAGCCGAGGAAGAACGGGATCTGGTACTTGGTCAGGAAGAACCAGCAGACCCAGGCGCCGATCAGCACGAACTCGCCCTGGGCGAAGTTCACCACCTGGCTCGCCTTGTAGATCAGCACGAAGCACATCGCGACGACGCCGTAGAGCGCGCCGACGATGAGCCCGTTGACCATGAGCTGGACGAAGAGGCCCCAGTCCATCCCGCTGCCCTCTCCCTTCCCCGTCAGGCCGCCCGGCGGGCGCCGACGGGCGCGCCGCGGTCGAGATCGATCACCCGCAGGGTCGTGCGGATGCGCTGCTTGGTTCCGTCCTGGAAGGTGATCGTGGTGTCCACCGGCACCTCGCGGGCGCCGCCGTACATCGCCTCGATGATGTCGCCGTACTTCTCGTTGATGACGCCGCGCCGCACCTTGCGGGTGCGGGTCAGCTCGCCGTCGTCGGCATCGAGCTCCTTGTAGAGCAGGAGGAAGCGGGCGATCCGCTGCGCCTCGGGCAGGCGGGCGTTGACCGCCGCGACCTCGGCCTCGAGGAGCGCGTAGACCTCCTCCTTGGCGGCGAGGTCGCTGTAGGTGGTGAAGGCGATGCGCCGCTTCTCGGCCCATTTCGAGACCGTCGGGAAGCGGATGCAGACGATCGCCGCCAGATGCTCGCGCCCGTCGCCGAGGATCACCGCCTCGGCGACGTAGGGCGAGAATTTCAGCTTGTTCTCGATGTATTGCGGCGAGAAGCGGTCGCCGCGGGCGGTCGTCGCCATGTCGCGGATGCGGTCGATGACGACGAGGTGGCCCTTGGCGTCGAAATAGCCGGCGTCGCCCGTGTGCATCCAGCCGTCGCGCAGGTCGGCGACCGTCGCCGCCTCGTTGCGGTAGTAGCCGGCGAAGATGTTGGGATGGCGCGTCACGATCTCGCCGACACCCTGGGCGTCCGGCTCGTCGATGCGGATTTCGACGTCCTTGTCGAAGGCGACCCCGACCGTGTCGAAATCGACCGAATCCGGCCGGTGGATGGTGTAGGCGCCGAGCAGCTCGGTCTGGCCGTAGAGCTGGCGCAGCGGCACGCCCAAGGCCTGGAAGAAGCGGAACGTCTCCGGCCCCAGCGCCGCCCCGCCCGTCGCCGCCGAGCGCAGGCGGGAGAAGCCGAGCCGGTCGCGCAGCGCCCGGAACAGGATCTGGTCGGCGAGCCAGGATCGTCCGCCGCCGTCGAGCGCCCGGTTGCCGAGCCGCATGCCGAGATCGAAGAGCCGCTGCTTCAGCGGCGAGGCGTCCATCATCCGGGCGCGGACGTCGGCCGCCATCGCCTCCCAGACGCGCGGCGCGAAGAGGACGAAGGTGGCGCCGATCTCGCGGAAGTCGGCCATCGTCGTCTCGGGCTCTTCGACGAAATTGACCCGCATCCCGGCGACCAGCCATTTTCCGACCGCGTAGATCTGCTCCATGATCCAGGGCAGCGGCAGCACCGAGACATACTCGTCCTCCGGCCCCTTGGGGTCGGCGCCGAGATAGGACCGGCAGTGCCGGACGAGGGCCGCCGACGAGAGCATCGCCAGCTTGGGATGGCTGGTCGTGCCCGAGGTCGTGCAGAGGATGGCGACGTCCTCGCCGCGGCCGGCATCGACCAGCGCGTCGAAGCGGCCGGGCTCGGCCGTGGCCCGCCGCTCCCCCTCGGCCAGCAGGTCCGACAGGGGCAGCAGCCGGGGGTCGGCATATTTCCGCATGCCGCGCGGGTCGCAATAGACGATGTGGCGGACGCTGGGGATGCGGTCCTCGAGGCCGAGGAGCTTGTCGACCTGTTCCTCGTCCTCGGCCAGGATCACCGCGATGTCGGCATAGGAGACGAGGTAGGCGACCTCGTCCTCGAGCGCGTCGCGGTAGAGGCCGAGGCTCATGGCGCCCAGCGCATGGGTCGCGACCTCGCCCATCACCCAGTCCGGCCGGTTGTCGCCGATGATGCCGACGACCTGCCCCGCCGCCACGCCGAGCCCCTCCAGCCCCAGCGCCAGCGCCCGGGTGCGCGCCAGCACCTCGCCCCAGGTGAGCGTGCGCCAGATGCCGAACTCCTTCTCGCGCATGGCGACGGCGCCGGCATTGGCGGTGCCGTTGTGGCGCAGGAGCCGGGGCAGCGTGTCGCAGCGCGCGAGGTCGGCCGGCGTCCAGGTCACCGGGCGACCTCCGCCTCGGCGGCCTCGTCGTCGGCGACGCCGAGATAGGCGCGCCGCACCTGCGGGTGGGCCATCACCTCCGCCGGCAGGCCGAGGGCGATGCGGCGGCCGAAATCCAGGACCATGACGCGGTGCGAGATGTCCATGACGACGCCCATGTCGTGCTCGATCATCACCACCGTCATCCCCCACTCCTCGTTGAGGTCGACGATGAAGCGGGCCATGTCCTCCTTCTCCTCGAGGTTCATGCCGGCCATCGGCTCGTCGAGGAGGATGAGGTCGGGCTTCAGCGCGATCGCGCGGGCGAGTTCGACGCGCTTGCGCAGGCCATAGGACAGCGTCCCCGCCGTCGCCTTGCGGACGTGCTGGATCTCGAGGAAGTCGATGATCTCCTCGACCTCCCGCCGGTGCGCCAGTTCCTCGCGCTGGGCGCCGCCCAGCCAGTAGAGGGCACCCGTCAGCACGTTGGTGCGCAGGAGGTGGTGGCGGCCGACCATGATGTTGTCGAGCACGCTCATGTGCCCGAACAGCGCCAGGTTCTGGAAGGTCCGGCCGATGCCGATGTTGGCGCGGTCGTTGGGGGAGAGCTGGGTGACGTCGCGGCCCTGGAACCGGATGCGGCCCTTCTGCGGGCGGTAGCGGCCGGAGATGCAGTTCAGCATCGAGGTCTTGCCGGCGCCGTTCGGGCCGATGATGGCGAAGAGCTCGCCGCGCCCGACCTCGAACCCGACGTCGGTCAGCGCACGCACCCCGCCGAAGGCGAGGCTGACGTCCTCGACCGTGAGCAGCGGTTCCTGCGGCGTAGCGGTCCGTTCGCCCAACTGGCGCCTCCCCCGCGGCCGGTGCTCTCGTTGGTCGAATCGACGGCCCCGTTCCGCAGCCGATAGAGCTAGCCGGATGGCCCGATCAAGGCAAGCGCAGGCGGGTCAATCGTTCCAGGGATCGAGAAGCGGCAGATCGAGGTCGGCGAAATGCCGGCGGTTGCGGGTGGCGAGCGAAGCGCCACGGGCGATGGCGATGGCCGCGATCGCGGTGTCGCGGAAGTCAATGTTGACGCCCTGACGATGACGCCGGGCAGCGAGATCGGCCGCGACCTCGGCCGCGGCCGTATCGAAGTCCAGCACGCGGCCGCCGAGATACCGATAGATGACGCGGGCGAAGGCGGCGTCCAGTTCGACGCGGCGGCGCCCTTCGGCCATGCGCGCGATGCCGGTCCGAGCCTCGAACACCGTGATCGCCGTGACGCAGAGGCGATGCGGCAGTTGCCGATCCAGCCAAGCTGTGACCGCAACGTCCGGCTCGACCCGCATGATGCCGGACAGCACGTTGGTATCCAGGACGATCACTCGTCCAGATCCATCGCCCGGACGGGCGTCCCGCGAAACTCGGGAAGATCCTCCGCCAGCCCGATCGTTCGGAATTCTCGCGCCATCCGGGTTCCCAGCAGCCCGGCATCCGCATCCGGCGCGTCGGCCACGGCATCCCGCAGGATGTCGCGAACCGTCGCTTCCAGGCTCTGGCCCCGGCTGCGCGCACGCAGGCGCAGCCGCTCCTTCAGGTTCTCGTCGATATTGCGGACGAGCAGTTGCGCCATCCCGGCACCGCCTTTGATATCACGATATCAAAATGGCGATGCCGAGGCGGCTTGCCAAGCCCGGCCGCCGGTCAGTAGCGGTAGTGCTCGGGCTTGTAGGGGCCCTGGCCGGCGACGCCGATGTAGTCGGCCTGCTGCTGGGACAGCTTCGTCAGCTTGGCGCCGAGCTTGTCGAGATGGAGCGCCGCCACCTTCTCGTCGAGATGCTTGGGCAGGACGTAGACCTTGCGCTCGTACTTGCCGGAATTGTTCCAGAGCTCGATCTGCGCCAGCACCTGGTTGGTGAAGGAGGCGCTCATCACGAAGCTCGGGTGGCCGGTGGCGCAGCCGAGATTGACCAGCCGGCCCTTGGCCAGGACGATCAGCCGCTTGCCGTCGGGGAACACGACCTCGTCGACCTGCGGCTTGACCTCGTCCCAGGTGTAGTTCGAGAGCGCGGCGATCTGGATCTCGCTGTCGAAGTGGCCGATGTTGCAGACGATCGCCCGGTCCTTCATCTGCCGCATGTGGTCGATCGTGATGACGTCGATGTTGCCGGTGGCGGTGACGAAGATGTCGCCGACCGGCGCCGCGTCGTCCATCGTCACCACCTGGTAGCCTTCCATCGCCGCCTGCAGGGCGCAGATCGGGTCGATCTCGGTCACCATGACCCGCGCGCCCTGGCTGCGCAGCGAGGCGGCCGAGCCCTTGCCGACGTCGCCGTAGCCGGCGACGACGGCGATCTTGCCGGCCAGCATGACGTCGGTCGCGCGCTTGATGCCGTCGACGAGGCTCTCGCGCACGCCGTAGAGGTTGTCGAACTTCGACTTGGTGACGCTGTCGTTGACGTTGATCGCCGGCACCGCGAGCGTGCCCTTGCGCGCCATCTCGTAGAGCCGGTGGACGCCCGTCGTCGTCTCCTCGGAAACGCCCCGCACGTCCTTCATCAGGTCGGGGTAGCGCTCATGCATGACGATCGTCAGGTCGCCGCCGTCGTCGAGCAGCATGTTCGGGCGCCAGCCGGGCTTGCCGCCGACGTCCGGGCCCTTGATCGTCTGCTCGATGCACCACTCGTACTCCTCCTCGGTCTCGCCCTTCCAGGCGAAGACCGGGATGCCGGCGGCCGCGATCGCCGCCGCCGCCTGGTCCTGGGTCGAGAAGATGTTGCACGAGCTCCAGCGCACCGAGGCGCCGAGATGCACCAGCGTCTCGATCAGCACCGCGGTCTGGATCGTCATGTGCAGGCAGCCGGCGATGCGCGCGCCCTTCAGCGGCTGCGACGGGCCGAACTCCGCGCGCAGCGCCATCAGGCCCGGCATCTCGGTCTCGGCGATCGCGATTTCCTTGCGGCCCCAGTCGGCGAGGGAGATGTCCTTGACTTTGTAGTCGGGCGAAGCGGCAGCGGCCATGGGTTGCTCCCCTGGGGGCGTGGATGTCCAGCGCCGGAATAGCAACGGCCGCCGGGAGACGCAACAAGAAATAAAGATATCTTTATGTCATCGAGCGGGCGGCGGCTACTGGCTGACGGGTGCCCCTTCCAGCCGGCGCAGCAGTTCGGCCGTCGGCTGTCCGTCCTCGGGAACGCCGATGTCGCGCTGGAAGCGGCGGATGGCGTCGGCGGTGCGCTCGCCGAAGCTGCCGTCGGCGACGCCGGGCTTGTAGCCGCGGGCGGTCAGCAGGCGCTGGATGTCGGAGACGAGGGCCGGGTCGGCGCTGCCGCTCGGCCGCTGGCGGGCGAAGTTGAGGTCCTGCGGCGGCAGGCGGCGGGCGATCTGCTCCATTCGCTCCTTGGCGTCGCCGTCGCCGGCCTCGAGCGCGCGCGCGTACCAGCGGTAGGCCTCGACGTCGTCGACCTTGCCGGCCAGCCCGCGCTCGTGCAGGACGCCCAGGTTGTAGGCGGCCTTGGCGAAGCCCTGGTCGGCGGCGCGGCGGAACCAGGAGGCCGCCTCGGCATAGTCCTGGGCGATGCCGCGCCCTTCGGCCAGTGCGATGCCGAGATTGTACTGGGCGCCGGCATGGCCCTGGAGGGCCGCCTGGCGATAGAGCCGGGCCGCCTCCGCCGGGTCAGCCGGAACCCCGAGGCCACGTTCGGTGAGCACCGCCAGGTTGAATTGCGCGTTCGCCATCCCGGAGTCGGCCGAGCGGCGGAACCAGCGGGCCGCCAGGGCATAGTCGCGCGGCACGCCGCGGCCGTCGGCGTAGAGCACGCCGAGATCGTGCTGGGCGGCGGCGTCGCCCTTCTCGGCCTTCTCCCGGAAGGTCGCCGCCGCGAGCGCCGCCGCCGAATCGGGGACCGAGCCCGGAACGGGCGAGCCGGAGGTGCCGACGGCCGGCGCCGCGACCCCGGCGACGCGCGCCGGTGGGGCGCTGCCGGCCGGGCTGGCGGCGGGCGCGTCGTCGCCCGGCGACATCAGCCACACCGACCCGAGCAGCAGGACCGCGATGCCGGCGGCGCCGGCCAGGAGCGCGCGCCGGGAGAGGCGCCGGTGATGGACCAGCGGGTGGCCGGCGATCCGGCGGCCGACCCCGGCGAGCCGCGGCGCGAAGCGGTCGGCGACCGCACGGACCTGCACCGCCGCGGCGCCCGAGCCGCGCCGCATCCGGTCCAGGACCGAGCCGCGGCGGGCCGGGCGCAGCGGCAGGCGCTCGGCGCGGACCGGCGCCGTCTCGGGCTGGGCGGGCGCCGTCGGGCGCGACGGCACCGCCGGCGGCGCTTCGGCCGCAATCGGCAGGGGCCGCGGCGAGCCCTGGATGACGCGCAGGTCGATCCAGTCGGCCGGCGTCAGCCGCATGGTGCCGGCCGCCGCCTCGACGAGTGCGCGGGTCGCGGGATCGAGGCGCTGCAGCAGCCCGGCGGCTGCCCCCGACGCCGTCTCGCCGCCGACCGTCATCGGCCGCCGCCGGCGTCGCGGGCCCCGCCGCCGCAGGCCCCGGCGGCATCGACTCGTGCTACATGCTGCGGGAGCCGGCGTCGGAAGGGTGCGAGGGGCATCGGGAAATCCATGGGCGACAAGGTTGCGTTGATTACCGGCGTCACCGGCCAGGACGGTGCGTATCTGGCCGAGCTGCTGCTCGCCAAGGGGTATGTCGTTCACGGCGTCAAGCGCCGCTCCTCATCCTTCAATACCGGGCGCGTCGACCATCTCTACCGCGACCCCCACGAGCCCGGCGTGCGCTTCTTCCTGCATTTCGGGGACCTGACCGACGCCACCAACGTCATCCGCCTGGTGCAGGAAACCCGGCCCGACGAGATCTACAACCTCGCCGCGCAGAGCCATGTCCAGGTGAGCTTCGAGGAGCCGGAATATACCGCAGACTCGGTGGGCTTGGGCACCCTCCGGATGGTCGAGGCGATCCGCATCCTCGGCCGGGTCGGCGACTGCCGCTTCTATCAGGCCTCGACCTCGGAACTCTACGGCAACTCCGCCACCTGGCCGCAGGACGAGGCGACGCCGTTCCGTCCGCGCAGCCCCTACGGCGTCGCCAAGCTCTATGCCTATTGGATCACCGTCAACTACCGCGAGGCGTGGGGGCTGCACGCCTCCAACGGCATCCTCTTCAACCACGAGAGCCCGCGCCGGGGCGAGACCTTCGTCACCCGCAAGATCACCCGCGGCGTGGCCGCGATCGCGGCCGGGCGGGCGGAACGGATCTATCTCGGCAACCTCGACGCGGTGCGCGACTGGGGCCATGCCCGCGACTATGTCGAGGGCATGTGGCGGATGCTCCAGCAGCCGGAGCCGGGCGACTACGTCCTGGCGACCGGCGAGGGCCACACGGTCCGCGAGTTCGTCGAGATGGCCTTCGCCGAGATCGGCAGCCGGATCGAGTGGCGCGGCCGGGGCGTCGACGAGGTCGGCATCGATGCCGCGACCGGCCGGGTCCGCGTCAGCGTCGATCCGCGCTACTTCCGGCCGGCCGAGCTCGACCGGCTGATCGGCGACGCCGCCAAGGCGCGGCGGGAACTCGGCTGGGCACCCAGCTGCGGCTTTGCCGAACTCGTGCGCGAGATGGTCCGCGCCGATCTCGCCGGCACCGCGCCGGGCGAGGACGAGGATGCCTGAGGCGATCTTCCCGCTCGCCGGGCGGCGCGTCTGGGTCGCCGGCCATCGCGGCATGGTCGGCAGCGCGATCGTGCGCCGGCTCGCCGGCACCGGCTGCGAGGTCCTGACCGTCGGGCGCGAGACGGTCGACCTCCGGCGGCAGGAGCCGGTCGAGCGCTGGCTCGCCGCGCAGCGGCCCGACGCCATCGTGCTCGCGGCGGCGACGGTCGGCGGCATCCTCGCCAACGACACGCGGCCGGCGGACTTCCTCGCCGACAACCTCGCGATCGCCCAGACGGTGATCGAGGGCGCCCGCCGCGCCGGCGTCCCGCGGCTGCTCTTCCTCGGCTCGACCTGCATCTACCCGCGCGCGGCGCCGGTGCCGACGCCGGAATCGGCGCTGCTGACCGGGCCGCTCGAGCCCACCAACGAGTGGTACGCGATCGCCAAGATCGCCGGCATCAAGCTCTGCCAGGCCTATCGCCGGCAGCACGGCTGCGACTTCGTCTCGGCGATGCCGACCAACCTCTACGGCCCCGGCGACAATTTCGACCCCGTCGGCAGCCATGTCGTGCCCGCCCTCCTCGCCAAGTTCGCGCGCGCCGCGGTCGAGGGCGGGCCGGTCGAGATCTGGGGCACCGGCCGGCCGCGGCGGGAGTTCCTGCATGTCGACGACTGCGCAGACGCCTGCATCCACCTGCTCGGCCACTATTCGGGCGAATCGCACGTCAACGTCGGCGCCGGCGCCGACATCTCGATCGCCGAACTCGCGCGGCTGATCGCCGAGGTCGTGGGCTATCGCGGCCCCCTGCGCTTCGATCCGACCCGGCCCGACGGGGCGCCGCACCGGCGGCTCGACTGCGGCCTGATCGAGAGTCTCGGCTGGCGCCCGCGGATCGGCCTGCGGGAGGGGCTGGAGGCGACTTGGCGCTGGTATCGCGAAACCGCGCGGCGACGCGGCGAGCCATAGCCGGGCCGCGGCGGGCGCCTATTCCGCGGCGAAGCCCGGATGATAGGCGACCTCGCCCGCCGGCGGCGGGCCGCCAGTGAACGCCAGCCGCTGGAAATACTCGGGCGGCGCGCCGCCGTACCGGAGGCCGGCATCGGTGACGAACCCGAAGCGCGCGTAGAAGCCGGGTGCGCCGAGGACGACGCAGCCGGCCGCTCCCAGCCGCCGGAGCCGGTCCAGCCCCTCGCGGATCAGCGCCTGGCCGATGCCGCCCCCCTGGCGATCGGGTCGGACGGCGACCGGACCGAGCCCGAACCAGCCGACGGCCCGGCCGTCGACCGTCACCGGCGAGAACGCCACATGGCCGACGAGGTCGCCGTCCTCCGAGGCGACCAGCGACAGGGTGAGCGCGCCGGCCGCCCGCAGCGCCGCGACGATCGCCGCCTCGGTCCCGGAGCGATGGCGAGCGCCGGCAAAGGCGGTGCGCACGACCGCGGCGATCGCAGGGGCGTCGCCCGGGCGTTCCAGGCGGATCGTCGTCGCCATCCCATCCTCTCCCTCTCCGCCGCGTGCAGCCCGCGGATCACGGAACGGTCATCGTCCGGTCACTGCGGAGTGAGGCGGCGTGATTCGCCG